>SKHK01000028.1 GCA_007117005.1 Paracoccaceae bacterium | reverse complement strand
CTGCCGAACATGGAAAAGATCGCCCGGCTGCGTGACACGTCGGGCGCGAAATCCCTGCTGGCGCTGAAATGCTTTGCCACCTGGTCGGTCTTTGACCTCATGGCCGATTACATGGACGGCACCACCAGCTCCTCGCTTTACGAGGTCCGGCTGGGGCGCGAGAAGTTCGGCAAGGAAACGCATGCCTATTCGGTCGCCTATGCCGATCACGAGATCGACGAGGTGCTGGGCCATGCCGACAAGATCATCTTCAACACCATCGGCCAGCTTGACCGGTTCGATGCGGCCAGCGCCGGCCATATCCGCGGGCTGCGGGTCAATCCCGGCGTTTCGACATCCGACTTCGACCTTGCCGACCCGTCGCGCCCGTTTTCGCGGCTGGGCGAGCATGACCCAGAGCGCATCGCCACCGTTGCCGACCGCATCAGCGGCTTCATGTTCCACAACAATTGCGAAAACGCGGATTTCGACCGCTTCGACCGGATGCTGAGCCATATCGAACAGCGCTTCGGCTTCCTGATCCGGCAGATGGAATGGATATCCCTGGGCGGCGGCATCCATTTCACCGGGCAGGACTATCCGCTGGACCGTCTGGCAGAGCGGCTGAAACGCTTTGCCGAGGAAAACGAGGTGCAGGTCTATCTGGAACCCGGCGAGGCCGCGATCACCGGCGCGGCGACGCTGGAGGTGACGGTGCTGGACACTCTTTACAACGGCAAGCACCTGGCCATCGTGGACAGCTCGACCGAGGCGCATATGCTGGACCTGCTGATCTATCGCGCCAGCGCGAAGATGCTGCCCGATGCCGGCCCACATGAATGGATGATCTGCGGCAAGTCCTGTCTGGCCGGCGATGTGTTCGGCGAGTTCCGCTTTCCCGAACCGCTGCGCGCCGGCGACCGGCTGAGCATTCAGGATGCCGCCGGTTACACGATGGTCAAGAAGAACTGGTTCAACGGCGTCAAGATGCCCGCCATCGCGGTGCGCGAACTGGATGGAACCGAGCGGCTGGTGCGCGATTTCGGCTATCAGGATTTCGCGGCCGCCCTGTCCTGAGGAAGGAACTTCAAAATGAAAAAGAACGTGTTGATCATCGGCGCCGGCGGCGTCGCGCAGGTCACGGCGCATAAATGCGCGCAGAACAACGACGTGCTGGGCGATATCCACATCGCCAGCCGCACGCTGGCCAAATGCGAGGCGATCATCGCCAGCATCCATGACAAGGGTGCGATGAAGGTCGATGGCGCGCTGCAGGCCCATGCCGTGAACGCCCGCGACAAGGACGCGGTCGCCGCCCTGATCAACCAGTCCGGCGCGCGGATCGTCATCAACGTGGCGCAGGCCTTCGTCAACATGCCCGTCCTGGACGCCTGTATCGAAACCGGCGCGGCCTATATGGACACCGCCATCCATGAAGAGCCCGACCAGATCTGCGAAACGCCCCCCTGGTACGCGAATTACGAATGGAAACGGCGCGAGGCCTGCGCGGAAAAGGGCATCACCGCCATTCTGGGCGTGGGCTTCGACCCCGGCGTGGTGAACGCCTATGCCCGCTTCGGCATCGACGCCTTTCTGGACGAGGTGCAGTCCATCGACATCGTGGATATCAACGCGGGCAGCCACGGGCGCTGGTTTTCCACCAATTTCGACCCCGAGATCAATTTCCGCGAATTCACCGGCACGGTCTATTCCTGGCAGCAGGGCGCCTGGCAGGCCAACACCATGTTCGAGATCGGCAAGGAATGGGACCTGCCGGTCGTCGGCATGCAGAAGGCCTATCTGACCGGCCATGACGAGGTGCATTCGCTGGCCACCAACTACCCCCAGGCGGATGTGCGCTTCTGGATGGGTTTCGGCGATCACTACATCAATGTCTTCACTGTGCTGAAGAACCTCGGGCTGCTGTCCGAAAAGCCCGTCACCACCGCCGAGGGGCTGGAGGTGGTGCCGCTGAAGGTGGTCAAGGCGGTGCTGCCGGACCCGGCCAGCCTGGCGCCGGATTATACCGGCAAGACCTGCATCGGCACGCTGGTGCGCGGCGTGAAGGACGGCCAGCCGGCCGAGGCATTCGTCTACAATGTCGCCGATCACCGCGAGGCCTATCTGGAGGTCGGCAGCCAGGGCATCAGCTATACCGCCGGGGTACCGCCGGTGGCTGCGGCGATGCTGATCGCCGATGGCACCTGGGACACGCAGAGCATGGTCAATGTCGAGGAACTGGACCCGAAGCCGTTCTTCACCGTGCTGGACCGCATCGGCCTGCCCACGCGCGTGAAGGATAGCGCCGGCGACAGGGCCTGGCACGCCTGATCGGCCGGGCCGGGGCACCCACACGGGGCGGAGCCAGGCCGGCGGTGATGCATTCTTGACGCCGGCGGTGCAGCGTGATCACGCTGCGCCATGCTGCGCACCAACCGCCCCTCGGCCGACCCGGCCCTGCTTTCGGCCCATGACCGGGTCTATCGCACCCTGCGCCAGCAGGTGATGCATGGCGATCTGGCACCGGGCCAGGCGCTGACCCTTCGCGGCATCGGGCGCAGCTTTGGCGTGTCGATGACCCCCGCACGCGAGGCCGTGCAACGCCTGGTGGCCGAAGGGGCGCTGACCATGACCGCCTCCGGCCGGGTGGCGACACCGGAGCTGAACCGAGACCGGATAGAGGAACTGGCCTCGATCCGCGCGCTGCTGGAGCCCGAACTGGCCAGCCGCGCGCTGCCGCGGGCGCATAGCGCGCTGATCGACCGGATGGAGTTGATCAACAGCGCCATGACCGAGGCGGTGATGAACCGCGACGCCGCCGCCTATCTGCGCAGCAATCTGGAATTTCACCGCACGCTCTACCTGCGCGCGCAAAGCCCGGCGATGCTGGCGCTGGTGGAAACCCTGTGGCTGCAACTGGGCCCGTCGATGCGCGCCCTTTACAACCGCATCCGCCGCAACACGCCGCCGCCGCACCACCGGCTGATCCTGGCGGCGCTGCATGCCGGGGATGAGCCCAGCCTGAAACTGGCGCTGCGGGCCGATGTGACCCAGGGGCTGCGGCATCTGCTGGAATAGGCGCGGGTCGCGTGCCTAGCCGTCATGGCCCGCGGGCCCGTGCGGCGGCGGCGGCGCGGCCCCTTTGCCGCGTTCCGGCCGCCCCATCAGCGCCCCCAGCATCATCGCCACCGCCGCCAGGGCGCTTAGCCTGGGGCCCAGCAGTGCGCGCGCGACGGTGGACCCGGCGCCCTGGTAGAAATCCGCCCGCTGCGCCATCCAGCGCCGCTCACGGCGGTTGAGCACCGCCACCACGGCCAGCACCGTCAACGACACCGAGGCCAGGATCGCCGCCCCCACGCCGGCTGCCAGCACCGGATCGGCATGACGCGCAACCCAGATGACCGCGGCCGCCACCGCCAGCACGAAAGCCATGACGGCACAGACCCCGGCGATGGCGTAAAGCAGCCCGTTGCGCTTTCGCGCGCGGGCGACCTGCCGCGCATCGGCCGCGGCCAGCCGCAGCAGCCCCTCGATGACAGCGCGCGCCTCGCTCATCGACGCCACAACACGCCCAGAAGAAAGCCCACCAGCGCGGCCAGCCCCAAGGACTGGAAGGGCTGCGCGCTGACCTTGGCGCGGGTCTCTTCCTCCAGATAGCGGATCTGGGCCTGCAACTGCGCCAGAGCCTCTTCGGGCAGTTGATCGACGCTGTCACGCGCCTCTTTCAGGCGCGCGGCGCCGGCGCCCTTCATTGCCTCCGCCAACGCGGCGATATCGGCACGAATCCGTTCGATCTGCGCCTCGATCTCGGCGCGCTCGGGCGACGGCTCGTCGGTGGGCTGCTTCGCGCCGCTGCTTGCCGCGCTCTTCCGGGTGGTGCTCATTTCGGTCTCCTTTGTCGCTGACAAGCGATTTGGAAAAACTGCGGTGTCATGCTGCCCGGTGAAAAAGACAGAGTCGATAGGCCGCGGGTCAACCCGTCATGCGCTATCGCCTACCCTGCCAACCCCAGCACATCCGTCATTGCGTATTCACCGGGCCGCTTGCCCTGTGCCCAGATCGCCGCTCTCAACGCGCCACGGGCGAAAACGTTCCGGTCTGTGGCCACATGGCGCAGGATGATCCGCTCGCCCGAGCCCAGAAACATCACGTCATGTTCGCCCACCACATCGCCTCCGCGCACGGCCGCAAAGCCGATCCGCCCCCCGCCGCGCGCGCCGGTGATCCCGTCGCGCCCGCGATCGGCGGCCGCGTCCAGCGCCACGCCGCGCCCCTCCGCCGCGGCCTCGCCCAGCATCAGCGCGGTGCCGGAGGGGGCATCGACCTTGTGACGGTGATGGGTCTCGACGATCTCGATATCGAAATCGGCATCCAGCGCCGCGGCGACCTGCCGGGTCAGCGCAGTCAGCAGATTGACGCCCAGGCTCATGTTGCCCGCGCGCACGATGACGGTATCGCGCGCGGCCTCCGTCAGCGCCACCAGATCATCCGCGCCCAGCCCGGTGGTGCCGATGACATGCGCCACGCCGTGCCGCGCGGTCAGCCGGGACAGGGCGACACTGGCCGCGGGGGTGGTGAAATCGATCACCGCCTGCGCACCGGCGGCCAGCGCGGCATCGGCGTCATCGCTGACGGTGACCCCCAGCGGCGCACCGCCCAGCGCCACGCCCAGATCCCGGCCCAGCCAGTCATGGCCCGGCCGCTCCAGCGCCGCGCAAAGATGCAGCCGCGCGTTTTCGCCGATCAGCTGCACCAGAACCCGGCCCATCCGGCCGGAAACGCCATTCACCGCAATCGCCACGCTGTCGGTCATCGCCTGCACCCCTTCTGCCGGGCGCCTGCATAGCGCCGATCCGCCGGCATGGCGAGAGCGCATGCCGCGCGCAATTGCAGCACCCCGCGCGATGCCCTATCTTGCGCGCATGGCAAAACAGCGTTTCCCTCAGGGCCGGGGCCCATCACAACGGCAATTGCGCGTGGGCGAGGTCATTCGCCGCCGCCTGGCCGAAATCCTGTCACGCGCAGAGGTCCATGACCCGGACCTGAACCGCCTGTCGATCACCGTGTCAGAGGTCCGCGCCTCGCCGGATCTGAAGGTCGCCACGGCCTTTGTCATGCCCCTTGGCGGCAAGGACGAGGAGGGCGCGCTTGCCGCCCTGCGCCGCAACAAGGCGGAACTGCGCCACCTGCTGTCGCGCGAGCTGACGCTGAAATTCGCGCCGGATCTGCGCTTTGTTCTGGACGGCACCTTTGACCGCATGGACGAGACCCGC
Source organism: Paracoccaceae bacterium (assembly GCA_007117005.1). GTDB lineage: Bacteria > Pseudomonadota > Alphaproteobacteria > Rhodobacterales > Rhodobacteraceae > Pararhodobacter. The sequence continues at coordinate 8,014 of SKHK01000028.1, read as the reverse complement.
CGCCTGCTGGCCGAACCGCGCGTGCAGGCCGATCTGGACCCAGAAGACGCCACAGAGGAGGCTGCGGGCGACGATGGCCAACGATGATGCCTGCCGGCCGGCATAGGGGCCACAGGGCACGATCCGCCGTCTGGCGAATTGCCACGGCCACGCTGGCTGTTCTCGCCGTGCTGTCGTTTGCCCTGCCGGCAGCGGCCGGCCATGACCACCGCTGCGAGACCATCCGCTTCGAGGAAACGCCCTTTACCCTTTGCAGGGTCCGCAGCGGCGACGACCTGCGCCTGTTCCTGGACGGCGAGGACGGCGAGGCCTACGGGTCTTTCGCGCGGATCGACGCGGCCCTTGCCGATGCGGGCGAGGCGCTGGTCTTTGCCATGAATGCCGGCATGTACCACCCCGACCGCCAGCCCGTGGGCCTGTATGTCGAAAACGGCACCCAGCGCAGCGCCCTGGTCACGCGCGAGGGGCCGGGCAATTTCGGCATGCTGCCCAACGGGGTCTTCTGCGTGCGCGGCGACGGTTTCGCCGTGATAGAAAGCCGCGCCTTTGCCCAGGCACCACCGGACTGCCGTTTTGCCACGCAGTCCGGCCCGATGCTGGTGATCGACGGGGCGCTGCATCCGCGGTTCCTGCCGGATTCCAACTCGGCGCTGATCCGCAACGGGGTCGGCACCAATACCGATGGGGACCGGGCGGTCTTTGTCATCGCCGACCAGCCGGTGACCTTTCACCGCTTTGCACGCCTTTTCCGGGATCATCTGGACCTGCCGCAGGCGCTGTATTTCGACGGCAATGTCTCACGCCTGCATGCGCCGGGCATCGGCCGGTCGGACTGGGGCCGCCCGATGGGCCCAGTGGTAGGGCTGGTCGCCCCGGCCGGCGCGGCAGAGGGGTCCTGACCGGCGGGCACTGGCAGGCACTGACAGACACTGGCGGGCGGGGGTTGGCACCAGCCACAGCGCGCTTATGTTTCGCGCAAAGGGGGCCCGATGCTGCAAATCCGTTTCGACAACACCTACGCGCGCGAGATGGAGGGGCTTTACGTGCCCTGGCAGGGGCTGAAGGCCCCGGCGCCGGAAATGCTGCTGCTCAACCGCGCGCTGGCCGATGATCTGGGGCTGGACCCCGACGCCCTGCTGTCACCGGCCGGGCTGGACATGCTGAGCGGCTCCGCCATGCCAGAGGGCGCGCATCCGCTTGCCATGGCCTATGCCGGGCATCAGTTCGGCGGCTTCTCGCCGCAACTGGGCGACGGCCGCGCGCTGCTGGTGGGCGAGGTGATCGACCGCGCGGGCACAAGGCGCGACATTCATCTGAAAGGGTCCGGCCGCACGCCGTTTTCACGCGGCGGCGATGGCAAGGCGGCGCTGGGGCCTGTGCTGCGCGAATACATCGTGGGCGAGGCGATGCACGCGCTGGGCGTGCCCACCACCCGCGCGCTGGCCGCCGTGGCGACGGGCGAGACGGTCTACCGCGAAACCCCCCTGCCCGGCGCGGTGCTGGCCCGCGTGGCCACCAGCCATCTGCGCGTGGGCAGTTTCCAGTTCCTGCTGGCGCGGGGTGATCACGCACGGCTGCGGCGGCTGGCCGATTATGCCATCGACCGCCATTACCCCGATCTGGCCGGGCAGGACGGGCGCTATCTGGGCCTGTTGCAGGGCGTGGCCGACCGGCAGGCGGCGCTGGTCGCGCAGTGGATGGCTCTGGGATTCGTGCACGGCGTGATGAACACCGACAACTGCACGATCTCGGGCGAGACGATCGACTATGGCCCCTGCGCCTTTATCGACGGCTATGACCCGCAGGCGCTGTTCAGTTCCATCGACCAGACCGGGCGCTATGCCTATGGCAACCAGCCCGTGCTGATCCAGTGGAACCTCGCCCGGCTGGCCGAGACGCTGCTGCCCCTGATCGCGCCGAAAAACCCCGAAGACGCGCTGCCCGACGCCCGCGCGGTGATCGACGCCATCCCCCGCCACTATGCCGAGGCCCGGCGCGCGCGCTTCGGCGCAAAGCTGGGCATCGCCGCGCCGGGGCAGCGCGATGAGGCACTGATCGACGGATTTCTGGCGCTTCTGGCCGAGGTGCAGGCCGATTTCACCCAGTCCTTCCGCGCCCTGATCCCGGCGGCCGGGGGCGATGACGGCCCCTTGCGCGCGCATCTGGACGCGGCAAAGGGGCTGGACGGCTGGCTGGCGCAATGGCGCTCCCGCATCGGGCCGGGGGCGGCCGTGGCGATGGCGTCGGCGAACCCGGTCTATATCCCGCGCAATCATCTGGTCGAGGGCGCGCTGGCCGATGCCAATGATGGCAATCTGGACACCACCCGCCGCCTGCTGGACGCGCTTTCCAGCCCCTATACCCGGCGAGACGGGTTCGAGGCGCATGAGGGCCCCGCCCCCGCGGGCTTTGGCCCTTATGTGACCTTCTGCGGCACCTGACGGCGCTCAGGCGCCGGCGCGTTCGCCCGGTGCGGCACTGGGTGCGGCACCGGGTGGGGCCTGCCCGCCGCCGCAGGCTGCGCAGCCCGGGCGGGGGCGGGCGGTAATGCGCCGGGTCTCGCCATGAAGCGCGTCATAGATCAGCAACTGCCCGCGCGGCCCCTCGCCCGCGCCGGTGATCGCCTTTACCGCCTCCACCGCCATCATGGACCCCAGGACACCCGGCAAGGGACCGATCACCCCGGCCTCGGCACAGGCGGGGACCAGACCGGGCGCGGGCCGCTCAGGGAAAACACACTCATAGCAGGGGCCATCCTGCGCCGGATCATATAGCGAAATCTGCCCTTCCCATTGCGTGATCGCGGCGGCGATCAGCGGCTTGCCCAGCGCGGCGCAGGCCCGGTTCACCATGTATCGCGTGTCGAAATTGTCGGTACCGTCCAACACCAGATCATACTCGGCGATCAGGGCGCGCGCGGTCTCTTCATCCAGCCGGCGGTTATAGGGCCGCACGGTGATGAAGGGATTCAGCGCCGCCATCTGCTCTTGCGCCGAAAAAACCTTCGGCATGCCGATGCGGGCGTCGGTGTGAATGATCTGGCGCTGCAGGTTGGTGCCGTCCACAACATCGTCATCGACAACGCCGATGGTGCCCACCCCGGCCGCGGCCAGATACATCAGCGCGGGCGAGCCCAGGCCCCCGGCGCCGATCACCAGCACCTTCGCCGCCTTCAGCCGCTTCTGCCCGGCGCCGCCGACCTCTCGCAGGATGATGTGGCGGGCGTAGCGGTTCAGTTCGGTATCCGACAGACCCGCCCCACCGGCAGCCAAAGCGCTGGCCGGCACCGGCGCGCCCACCCGGGCGCGCAACCGGGCAAGCCCCGCCTGATAGGCCAGCCCCAGCGCAACCAGCCCGCCGAACACCAGCCATCCGCGCGCATCGCCGCCCGTGACCTCGCGCAGCGGGGTGCCTTCGGGCAGGGTCAGGTTGATGATGACCACAGCGCCCCAAAGGATGGTCAGCATCACCATCCGTTGCCGGACCGGTGCGCGCATCAGCGCCCCGATGGACCAGATCACCACGCCCAGCGCAAAGACCAGCAGCATCGCCTAACTCCGCCCGGTGGAACCAAAGCCCCCGGTGCCGCGCTCTGTCTGGTCCAGGTCTGTCACCATGTCGAATGCCGCCCTTGTCACCGGCGCGATCACCGCCTGCGCGATCCGTTCCCCATGCGCAACGACATAGGGCGCCGCGCCCAGGTTGACCAGCAACACGCCCAGCGGCCCGCGATAGTCGCTGTCGATGGTGCCGGGCGTGTTGGGCAGGGAAATGCCGTGCTTCAGCGCAAGGCCGGAACGCGGGCGGATCTGCATCTCATAGCCATAAGGGATAGCGACGCGCAGCCCGGTGGGGACGATGGCGCGCTGCATGGGCGCCAGGGTGAAACCGGCGGTGCGCTGACCCCAAGGCAGGTTGGCGCGGATATCGGCGCCGGCGGCACCCCGGGTGGCATAGGCGGGAAGGGGCACGGCGGGGTCGGCCCAGTCCTCTCGCAGCACCTGAATGGCGATCACGACGCCGCCCCCGTTTCTGCCCCCAATTCTGCGGCGATACGCGCGGCCAGTTGCCGGGCCACCTGGTCCTTTGGCAGGCGGGGCCAGTCCTCGACCCCCTGCGCGGTGACCAGATGCACGGCGTTTTCCGTCCCGCCCATGATGCCGGTGCCGGGCGAGACATCATTGGCCACGATCCAGTCGCAGCCCTTTCGCGCGCGTTTGGCGGTGGCATGGGCGATCACGTCATGGGTTTCGGCGGCGAAACCCACCACCAGGGGCGGGCGCTGCGGGGCGGCGCAGATGGTGGCCAGAATGTCCGGGTTCTCGGCGAATTCCAGTGCCGGCAGGCCGCCCGCCTGTTTCTTCATCTTCTGCCCGGCGGCATTGGCCACGCGCCAGTCGGCCACCGCCGCGCAGAACACCCCGGCATCGGCGGGCAGCGCGGCCTGCACGGCCTCCAGCATCTGACGCGCCGATTCCACCGCGAAGACCGTCACGCCGTCAGGCGGCGCCACGCTGGCCGGGCCGGTGACGAAACTGACCCGCGCACCCAGATCGCGCAGCGCCGCCGCAATCGCCGTGCCCTGCGCGCCGGACGAGCGGTTGGCGATATAGCGCACCGGGTCGATGGGTTCATGCGTGGGGCCGGAGGTGACCAGCACATGTCGCCCCGCCAAGGGCCCGTCAGACAGCGCCGCACCGATCGCCGCCATGATCGCGCGCGGCTCTGCCATGCGGCCCGGCCCGTGTTCGCCGCAGGCCATGTCGCCGCTGTCCGGCCCTGTCATCAGCACCCCGTCGGCCCGCAGCGTGGCAAGATTGCGTTGCGTGGCGGGGTGATCCCACATGCGGACATTCATCGCCGGCGCGATCAGCACGCGCTTGTCGGTGGCCATCAGCAGGGTCGAGGCCAGATCATCGGCATGCCCGCCCGCCATTTTGGCCATCAGATCGGCGGTGCAGGGGGCGACGACAACCAGATCGGCGGCGCGGGATAGCTGGATATGGCCCATCTCGGCCTCTGTCGTCAGATCGAAAAGGTCCCGGTGCAGGGGTTCGCCCGCCAGCGCGGCAACCGAAAGCGGCGTGACGAATTCCGCGCCCGCACGGGTCAGGACCGGGGTGACGGCAGCGCCCTGCCTGCGCAACAGGCGGATCAGTTCCAGCGCCTTGTAGGCCGCGATGCCGCCGCCGATGATCAGAAGGATACGCCGATCCGCCAGCATGCCCGTTCCCCTTTGTGCCTGCATCACGCCGACTGCCCGGGCAAGCGTAGGCGGCATGGCGCGCGGTTGCAATCGCCCGCATGCAGGGCGGGGTTTGTTTCAAATCCTCGGTATTTGCGCTTTGCCATATCGGTCAGCGGGTGGCATGTTGGCTGCAACGGGCCAGGATGGCCCCGGAACATACCGGTCAACGCGTGGGTGAGAAGGGCGCGTGGGACGAAGGGGGGTTCCGGGCATCTGCTGGCGCCCCCCTTCGCATTTCTGACGGGCTTTCAAGCCGACAGAGCGTTGGCGCTTTCCCTGCGAAGCGCGTTCTCATGCGGGCCGTGGCGCAAAGCCGAAACGGTCGAAATCCCGGCGATAGCAGGCCATGATCTCTGCCACGACCTCGTCATCGAGAACCTGATCCAGCAACGCATCATCCGCCGGCACGGGCGGCGCGGCGGCGCGGCCGTAAAGCGCGGCCAGCGCGGCCAGTTCCTGCGCCAGGCTGTCGTCGCGCAGGATATGGTCCGGCCCGCCGGCGGGGGCCATGGCATCGACCAGCGCGGCCTGGCTGGCCCAGACCGGCCAGGGCTGCTGTGCCGTCTGGCCGGACAGGCTGGCCCGCACAAACCGCAGGAAGGCCAGGAACAGCGCCCGATGCGCCGCCGCGTCGATGTCGGCGCCCGGTTCGGGCCAGACCGCACCGAATTGCCGCGCCATCTGCCCGCGCAACGCCTCTGCCTTGCCGTTCAGCACGCGCGAGACAAAGGCGTGATGCGCCCGCCGCGCCGGGTGACGCAGCACGGTGAAACTGCGCGCGCCGGGATGGGCGCGACGCCACCGACGCAGGGCCGCGTGGTTGAAATCGCGTGGCAGGTCATCCGGCGCCACCCCGTCCAGCGCCGCCAGCCAGGGGATGATCTCGCCCTCTGGCGCGCCGCGCACCGGCATGAACAGCAAGGGCGTGTGGGCGGCGGCGACCATGGCGCCCAGCATCGGCTGGCGGCGCGGCTCGAAATCAGGGCTGCGCGACAGGTCAAACCGGTCAATCCGCGCCAGCCCAGGCGCTAGGTCCTGCGGGTTGGTGAGCTTTTCCTCCAGCGGTTCCGGGTTCTGCTTTTTCAACTGCTGGGTCAGCGCTGTCAGCCGTGCGGGCAGGCCCAGCCAGGCCGCCAGCCCGTTCAACACCTCGATATCGTTCAGATCCTCGTAATGGATGTAGAACCCGGTCTGCCCGCTGGTCTGGAGCCGGCGCTGGATATCAAGCTGGTTTTCCTGCAGCCGGTGCAGATATGTATCGAATTCGACGGCATCAAAGGGCACCTGCGCCTGCCGCCTGCGGCCGACATTGTTCAGCTTCCACTGATCCGTCGCCGCCGCGATCTTGCGCGAGACATGCGAGTCCAGCGGGTTGCGCTGCAGGATGATCTTGGCGCAATCCGCATCCGCCAGCACATGCGCGCGCACCCGTGGATCGTGGTTGGAAAACAGCCGGAATCCCTGCAGCCCGGGCTGCGCGCGCATGGCCTGCAACAGGGTCATGGGCTGCGCGTCCCGCTGGGAAAAGCTGACGCCCAGATGGCTGTCCTGACGCGGCGTGTTGACGAAGACCGGGTTGAACAGCTCGCCATGGCAGGTGACCCCGTCAAGCTGGTTCAGCCGCTCCTGCAACAGGTTCGAGCCGGTGCGCATCTCTCCCAGGATGACGAAGTATCCAAAGCGGCGCATGGGCTTATCCGGTATGACGGCGAGAGGGGGCGGGCTGGTCCGGTGCATCGACGGGGAATTCGCCCATCAGCACGGGCTGCATGCCCTCGTTGCGCAGCCCCTGCACGAAATCGCCAAAGCCGCGCATGTCCACCAGATCCGGCATGGTGATCAGCCGGGCCTGCTGATGGGGCGCGATCTCGTCGAACACGCGGTGCAGGGGCTCTGCGGGGTTTTCCAGAAACTCGGCCAGGGTCCAGATGCGGATACGGGCATGCGCGGCCCGCCCGCGCAATATCTCCAGCATGCGGGTTTCCGTGCGTTGAAGCCGTGCCGCCTGCGCCCGCAACTGCGCCACCGGCTTGCCTGACCGGAACAACGGCAGCGCCCAGGCGCCAGAGATGACCGAGATTTGCGCATTGGGGTCGCTGGCCATGAAATGCAGCAGTTCGAAATCGCGGCCCTGGCTGTCGGCGGGGCCGAACTGAAAGCACTGCCGCTCGCCGCGGGTCGCCCAAAGCAGATTGGTCAGAAACGCCCGCGGGTTGTAGTCGCGCAGGCTGGCGCTGTCGCTCAGGCCCCCGGCAAAGACCTTTTCCCGGCCCGCGAATTCGGCCTTGTTGGGCGCATAAAGGTGCCCGTGCACGCGCGCGCCGGTGACGGCGGCCAGCCAGTCCTCGAACTCGGTGAAAAGCTCGGCAAAGCCCAGGAACACCGAATAGGGCTCTGCGGTCTTGCCGTTTTCCAGGCCCGGACGGGGAAACCGGCTGACCATGTACAGCCCCGGCCGGCCGCGCGTGCGCTGCTGCGTGGCGCGGGCGAAATGGCGCTCTATCCGGCTGGGCTGCGGGGGGGCGTCGGCGGCGGGCAGATCGCGCCTGTCGGACAGGAAATGGGCATAAAGCGCATCCGCCCCGTGCCAGACCTTGCGCGCCATGAAACAGTCGGACCGGCGCAAGAGCGGCAGGTGATCATCGTAAAACACATGCGGCCTGCCCTGATGATCGAACTTGCCCAGCGTCAGCGACCGGCTTTCGATGCGCTGGCTGTGCACCCGCGCCAGGGTCTGGAAATAGCTTTCGTCCGGTATCCATGTGT
>SKHK01000051.1 GCA_007117005.1 Paracoccaceae bacterium | reverse complement strand
GGCAAAGCTGAGGGCCATGCGGTGGGTCAGCACCGGGCGAGCCAGCGCCGCCACATCCTCGGCCGAAGGCGCCAGCCGGCCCTGCAACAGCGCCCGCGCCCGCACCGCCAGCATCAGCGCCTGCGCCGCACGCGGCCCCGGCCCCCAGCTGAGCGAATCGGTCACCGCAGGGTCGGATTCCGCCGTGCCGGGGCGGCAGGCGCGCACCAGATCCAGGATCGCCGCCACCACGCTGTCACCCACCGGCATCCGCCGGATCAGCGCCTGCGCGGCCAGCAGGGATGCCGGGTCGAACACCGCCGACACCTCGGCCTCTGCGCTGCCGGTGGTGGCGATCAGGATCTCGCGCTCGGTGTCGCGGTCGGGGTATTCAACATCTATCTGCACCAGGAAACGGTCAAGCTGCGCCTCTGGCAGCGGATAGGTGCCTTCCTGTTCGATGGGGTTTTGCGTGGCCAGCACATGGAAGGGCACGCCCAGGGGGCGGTGCTGGCCGGCGACCGTGACTTCGCGCTCCTGCATCGCCTGCAGCAGGGCGGACTGGGTGCGGGGGCTGGCGCGGTTGATTTCGTCCGCCATCAGAAGCTGGCAGAAAACCGGCCCGTCGATGAAGCGGAACGCGCGTTTGCCGGCGTCGTCGACATCCAGCACCTCTGAGCCCAGAATATCGGCCGGCATCAGGTCAGGCGTGAACTGGATGCGGTTCCAGTCCAGCCCCATGACGCGCGCCAGCGTCTCTACCAGCCGGGTCTTGCCGAGGCCGGGCAGGCCCACCAGCAGCGCGTGCCCCCCGGACAAAAGCGCCACCAGCGACAGGTCCACCACGGTTTCCTGCCCGATGAAGCGGGGCGCGATGGCCTGCCGGGCCTGCGCCAGCTTGTCGCCCAGCGCCTCGATCGCGGGGATCATGTCGTCGCTCATCCGGATCTCCGTTCCTGTTGTGCGGCCCCGTTGCGTGCGCGGCCCCGTCTGTTGCGCGGCATTGTCGGCCGGCATGACCTTGGGCTCAACCGCTTTATATGACACGCATGGGGCCCGCGCCCAGAGCAAGTTGGAAAGAACCATGAGCACTGAAGACAATGTGACCCCCCTGCCCCTGTCAGGAGCCGAAGGGATCGCCGCTGCGGCGCAGGCTGCCGCGAAAGGCGGCAAACTGCCGCCGGTGCATTTGTGGAACCCACCTTTTTGCGGCGATCTGGACATGCGCATCCGCCGCGACGGAACGTGGTTCTATCAGGGCACACCGATCGGCCGGCCGCAACTGGTGCGGCTGTTTTCCACCATCCTGAAGCTGGAGGACGGGAAATACTATCTGGTCACGCCGGTTGAAAAGGTGGGCATCACGGTCGATGACGCCCCCTTTGTGGCGGTGGATTTCACGGCCGAAGGCAGCGGGCGCGACCAGCAACTGACCTTTCAGACCAATGTCGGCGACCATGCCATCGCCGGGCCGGACCACCCGATCCGCGTGGTGCGGGATGCCGAGACCGGCGAGCCGTCCCCTTACGTGATGATCCGCGCCGGGCTGGAGGCGCTGATCGACCGCAAGAGCTTTTACCGGCTGGTCGATCTGGGCGCGCATGCGGATCACGAGGGCGCGCGCTGGTTCGGCCTGTGGTCCGGCGGCATGTTCTTTCCGGTGATCCCGTCTGCGGAACTGCCCTGAGCGGATTACCCGGGTGGCGAAAACGGCCCTTCGAAGGGCCGTGACACGCGCGTTCGAACGCGCGTTCTCCCGCCCGGTCCCGGCGGCTTACAGCCCGGCATCCTCCAGCCCCTCTGGCCGGCCGACGACGACGAAATGCAGGGCATCGGGCTGCGCCAGACGGGCGGCGACGCGGTGGACATCCTCCAGCGTCAGCGCTGCCACCATGTCATTGCGCACATTCACATAGTCGATGGGAAAGCCCTGCACCTGCATCGAGGCAAGGATACCGGCAATCGCCTCGTTCCCGTTGAACCGCAGCGGGTAAGAGCCGGTCAGATAGGTCTGCGCGGCGTCCAGATCGGCCTGTGAAATGCCGCCCCCCGCCAGCCATTCCCATTCGGCGCGCAGCAGTTCCACCACCGTGCCGGCATTGGCGTTATCGGTGGAAACGCGGCCCTGAAACGCCTCGCCCAGCGCCATGGCCGACAGGCCGGTGCCGACACCATAGGTCAGCCCGCGGCGTTCGCGCAATTCGCGCATCAGGCGGGTGCCGAAGCGGCCGCTGCCGAACAGGTCGTTGACCACAAAGGCGGTCAGGAAATCCGGGTCATCACGCGGGATACCGGCATGGCCGAAAAAGATCAGCGATTGCGGGCCGGGAAAATCGATTACCTGCACGCCCGGGGGCGCGGCGAATTCCACGCGTTCGGGCAGGGGGGCGCCGGTTTCCGGCAGGTCGCCCAGCAGACGGTCCAGCAGCGGGGCCAGTTCCGCGGCCGAGATATCGCCGGCGACGCCGACATGGATACGGTCCCGCGCGATGGCGGCGCGATGTGCGGTGGCCAGGTCGTCCTCTGCCAGCGCCGCCACGCTGTCAGGCGTGCCGGAAACCGGCAGCGCATAGGGGTGGCCCGCAAAGGCGGTTTCGGCAAAGCGGCGCGCGGCGATGGCGTTGGGGTTGCGGGCATCGCGCTGCAGGCCAGAGAGGGCGCGCGCGCGCTCACGCTCGAACGCGTCGGCGTCAAAGCGGGGCTCCATCAGCGCCAGACGCGCCAGGTCGATCACCTGATCACGGTTTTCGGACAGTGCGCGAATGGACAGCGTGACCGAATCACGGCCAGAGGAAAAGCTGATCCCCGCGGCCAGGCTTTCCGTCGCCTCGGCCATCGCCTGCGCGTCCATATCGCCCGAACCCTCGCCCAGAAGCGTGGCCATCAGCGCCGTGGCGCCGGCGCTTTCGGCGGCCTCCAGCGCGGCGCCGCCGGCGAACACCACCTCGATGGCGACAAAGGGGATCGAGCGTTCCTCGACCAGCCAGGCCTCGATCCCGCCGGGGGTGGTGACGGGCTGGATGTCGATTTCGGCCCGCGCAGGCGATGCCAGCAGCGGAAGGGCCAGCAAAGCGGGGGCGACAAGGCGGATGAACAGGGTCATGACGGCTCTCCTTCGGTGCTGGGCGCAGGGTCTTCCGGCATCAACCAGCCGGTGACCGAGGCACGACGGTCCAGCGCGCGGGCGGCGTCGATGATCTGCTCTTCGGTCACCGCCAGCAGGGTGTCGATCCAGTCCTGATCATCCTGCAGCGTCAGGCCGGTGGTCAGCGCAGAGCCGATCCAGCGCGCGCGAGATTCCTGATCGTCCAGTCCATAGACCGCCCAGCCGCGCATCTGCACCTGCACGCGCGCCAACTGTTCGGCATCGACGCCCCGGTCGATGAAATCCGCCAGCGCCGCGTCCAGCGCATCCTCGGCTTCCTGCAGGCTCACCCCCTCGGCCGGGGTCACGCCCAGCGAAAAGGTGCCGTAATCCAGCGCCGTGCCGCTGAAACCCGCCCAGGCCGATTCGGCCAGCCCCGCATCACGCACCAGCACGCGCGGCAGGACCGCGGTGCGGGCGCTGCCGCCCAGCAGCATGGCCAGCACCTGAAAGGCTGCGGCCTCTTCCTGATCGCCCGCGCGGCGGTTCGGCGCCAGATAAAGGCGCTGCATGCTGGGCCGGGCCACGCGTTCATCAACCAGCGTCAGGCGCCGTTCGGCCAGTTGCGG
>SKHK01000162.1 GCA_007117005.1 Paracoccaceae bacterium | reverse complement strand
GGCCTGCGCGCCGATGCTGCGCTGCCTGCAGATGCAGCCCCTGCAACTGCCGGACCCGCAGCCGGGGCGCTGGGCGGGCCGTGCCGTGCTTTGTCCGCTGCGCAGCGGCGCCGCGCTGGCCGATCATGCCCTCCTGCCCGAAGGGCTGCGCGATGCGGGGCTGACGCTGGAGACTGTCGCCCTGCCCGTCCTGCTGCTTCCTTTCATTGCGCAGGCCGCGCTGCTGCGCGGCACCGCCATCAAGGTCACGGCGGGCGATGTTGCGCTGCTTTTGGGGCCCGATGGCGCCGGGGGCGATGCCGGGGCAATGGGCGCGCTGGCCGAACACGCCGCCGCTGATGTCACCCTGTGCGCGCGTACCGAAAAGTTTGCGGCCGGGCAGCCCGTCGCGGCGCATTCCCTGCCCGCCACGCCACTGCCGGTCTGGCAAACCCTTGACGCGTTGGCCCTGCGCGCCACGGTGCCGGCATCGAAAAGCTCGCTTGCCGGGGCCGGTGGAACCGGAAGCGACAATGACTGAGATTGCCCCCGCGCACATGAAAGATGCGGCCGAATGTCGTTTTGCGACATCTGAAGTGTCGCTTTCGGGTTACGCCGGCCGTCTGTTCACAGTACCGTCACCTGAAGTGTTGCGCGCATCACCAGTTGAAGGCCTGCAAGGCGCGGAACGCTGAAAAAGAAAACCCCGGCGCATGACGACCGGAAAAGACACAGGGAGAGGAAACGCATGTCAGTTCCACCACCATTCACGGATGTCGAAATCCCCACCGCCGAGCGGGGCTTCTACGAAGGCCACTCGATCCCCATTGCGACGATTTCCAAGGCCATCATGGTCGCCATCGTGCTCTGGGCGCTGATCTGGCCTCTGGCGGCGGGCGAGCGGCTCGCCTCGGTCAAGTGGACGCTGCTCGAAGGTTTCAACACCTTCTACATCCTCGCCGTCGGCGGGTTTGCCTTCTTCCTCTTCGCCATCGCGCTGATCCCGCAAACCGGCAAGCGCGTGCTGGGCGAAGAGGGCGAAAAGCCCGAGTTCAGCACGTTCTCGTGGTTCGCGATGATGTTCGGCGCCGGTCTGGGCGTCGGGCTGATGGTCTTTGCCACGGCCGAGCCTATGGGGCTATGGGGGTCCAACCCCGAGACCGTCGCCGGCAACGTGGAGGGCAACACGGTAGAGGGTCTGCAGGCCGGCTATCGCTACACCTTCCTGCATTACGGCTTTCACGCCTGGGGCATCTATGTCGCGACAGGGCTGAGCCTTTGCTACTACGCCTATACGCGCGGCATGCCGCTGACCATCCGCACCGCGCTGACGCCGCTTTTCGGGCGCTGGATCAACAGCCCGCTGGGCCATGTGGTCGATGTGATCGGGGTGGTCGCCACCATCCTCGGCGTGTCGGTCACCATCGGTTTCGGGGTCAGCCAGTTCGTGGACGGCATCTATGCCGTGACCGGCATGGAATGGATGATGACCATGGACGGTGACGCACCCGCGCCGGGCAATGTCGGCCTGATCGCCGGGTTGATCACCATCATGGGGCTGTCGATCATCTCGGCGGTCTCGGGTGTTGGGCGCGGCATCAAGTGGCTGTCGAACGCCAATCTGGTGATGTCGGTGATCCTGCTGCTGACTTTTGCGGTCTTCGGTTCGTTCCTGTTTGCCATGACCACCTATGGCACCGCGCTGGTCGACTATATCCTCAACTTCCTGCAACTGAGCTTTGGCGCCTATGGCCCGCAGTCGATGGATGCTTTCGCAGCATCACCGGCCGTGCGTGAAGCGGGCCTGGCGGGCGAGGATCTGGCCGCGGTCTTTGGCGGCGCGACCAATGCCTGGGGCTCGCTCGACGGGTTCCGCGACGGGCTGCCCGAGCATCTGGCCGAATTGCCGCCCGAGGTTACGGCGGCGCTTTACGCGGCGGGAACCGACGGGCGCCAGTTTGGCTGGCAGGCGGGCTGGACGACCTTCTACTGGGCCTGGTGGATCGCCTTCGCGCCTTTCGTGGGCCTGTTCCTTGCGCGGATCTCGCGCGGGCGCACGATCCGCGAGTTCGTCGCCGGTGCGGTCATCGCCCCCTCGCTGGTCTGCTTTGCCTGGATGACCATCCTCGGCGCAACGGCGATCGATCTGGAACTGTCCAGCGTCGCCGATGGCTCGATCATCGCGGCCTCCAACACCGCCAAGCTGTTCGTCACGCTGGGCCACATGCTGGAAGGCTGGCTCCTCTTCGCCATCACCCTGATGTGCGTGGTGCTGATCCTGACCTTCCTGGTCACCTCGGCCGATAGCGGCATCCTGGTGATGAACACCATCATGTCGGGCGGTCAGGCCGAAACCGGCATCCGGCACCGCATCATCTGGGGCGTGATCCTGACCTCGGTGATCGCCGTGCTGCTGATCGCGGGCGGTGGCGGCATGGATGCGCTGTCGGATGCCATGATCATCGGGGCGCTGCCCTTTACCGTGATCATGGTGCTGATGTGCCTGTCACTGGCCAAGGCGCTGTATAATGACCATCGGCGCGAAAAATACGGTGTCGCCGAACCCGCGGAATGAGCGCCGCATAGCTCTCATGGCCGGGCGGGGGCAATTGCTGTCCTGCCCGGTCTGAAAACGATAACGGAGGTCTGAAAAATGTTTTCCAGGATAATGGTGCCCGTCGATCTTGCGCATAGCGACGCCCTGGGCAAGGCAATTGCTCTCGCCTGTTCGATGGCGCGTGAGCACAAGGCGGAGCTGACCTTTGTCAGCGTGTCGGGCGAACTGCCGTCGGAAATCGCGCGATCATCGAGCGAACATGGCGAAAAACTGAAAGAGTTCGCCGAGCGCATTGCCGCGGAACATGCGATCCCCACGCAGGCGCTCACGCTTAAATCCGCCGATCCGGGGGCCGAAGTCGACCGGAAGCTGCTGGGTGCGATCGAGGAAATCGGCGCGGATCTGGTGGTGATGGCCAGTCACCAGCCCGGCCTGATGGACTATATCTTTTCCTCCCACGGCGGCTATGTCGCCGCGCATGCGAGGGTTTCGGTTTTCGTCGTGCGCTGACGGTTGGTCTGGCGGCCGGGTGGGTGGTCTGGTGACTGGGTGATCATTCCCTGCCACCGGGCAAAACGGTTTTCCCCATGTCGTCTGCGCCTTCATGGGTTGGACAAGCCCCATATCGGGGGCAGGGGGCTTTCGCAGGGCAGGTCACGCATCCAGCGTTGATACGTCCCCGGCGCTCAGGGGCGGCCGTTGACGGATGGCCGGCGCCGGGGGCGGGCATCGGACCCTTCGCTGGCGGGAGGCGGCACGGGAGGCGGCACGGGGGGCGGCGCGGGGGGCGGCGCGGGGGCCTCAAGCTCTGACAGGATCGGACAATCGGGCCTGTCATTGCCGTGACAGCAGGCCGCCAGGGTCTCCAGCGTCGAGGCCATGTCATCCAGTTCGCGGATCTTCTGGCGCAATGCATCGACATGGGCCAGCGCCACGCGCTTTACATCCGCGCTCTGGCGCTCACGGTCCTGCCACAGGCTCAGCAGCGCGCCGATATCCTTTACGCTGAAGCCCAGATCCCGCGCCCGCCGGATGAAGCGCAGCATGTGCAGGTCCTTGTCCGTATAGACCCGATAGCCCGATGCCGTGCGCGCGGCGGGCGGGATCAGGCCGGTATCCTCGTAATACCGGATCATCTTTGCAGAGACGCCGGACGCCTTTGCCGCATCGCCGATATTCATGCACTCGCCTCCTGGCCTTGGGGTGCCCAGCCTCGCAGGCGCAGGGCGTTGCTCAGAACGAAGACCGAGGACAGCGCCATCGCCCCCGCCGCCAGGATCGGCGACAGCAGGATGCCGAAGGCCGGCCACAACACCCCCGCCGCCACCGGGATCAGCGCGGTGTTGTAGGCAAAGGCCCAGAACAGGTTCTGACGGATGTTGCGGATCGTCGCCTTCGACACCGAAATCGCATCCGGCACCCCGCGCAACGATCCTGACATCAGCACCACATCCGCCGCCTCTATCGCCACATCGGTGCCGGTGCCGATGGCCAGGCCCACATCGGCCTCGGCCAGCGCCGGGGCGTCGTTGATGCCGTCGCCGACAAAGGCGAGCCGCCCATGCGCGGCCTGCAACTCACGCACCGCGGCGCGTTTCCCCTCTGGCGGCACCTCGGCCACCACGGTGTCGATGCCCAGTTCGCGGGCGATGGCGCGGGCGGTGCGTGCGTTATCGCCGGTGATCATGGCCACCGCCAGCCCCTGTGCACGCAATGCGGCGATGGCGGCGGGCGTTTCGGGTTTCAGCGTGTCGGCCACGGCGATGATGGCGGCCAGTCGGCCGTCGATGGCGGCGTAAAGCGGGGTCTTGCCCTGATCGCCCAGCCGCGCGGCGGTGTCGGCGAAAAGCCCGGTGTCATGGCCAAGCTGCGCCATGTGCCGGTCGGCGCCGATTTCCACGCGGGCGTCACCGGCCCGGCCGCTGACGCCCGCGCCGGTGTGGCTTTGAAACCCGGTGACGGGCGGCAGCGTCAGCCCCTCTGCCTGCGCGGCCTCGACGATGGCGCCGGCGATGGGGTGTTCCGACTGCGCCTCGACCGCGGCGACCTGCGCCAGGACCGCCGCGCGATCGAACCCCGGGGCGAGGTCCAGATCGGTCAGCACCGGCTTGCCCTCGGTCAGGGTGCCGGTCTTGTCAAAGGCCACCACGCGCGCGCCGGTCAGGCTTTGCAGCGCCTCGCCCTTTCGGAACAGCACCCCGGTCTCTGCCGCCCGGCCGGTGCCCACCATGATGGATGTCGGCGTGGCCAGCCCCATCGCGCAGGGGCAGGCGATGATCAGCACGGCCACCGCATTCACCAGACCAAAGGTCAGCGCCGGGGCCGGGCCGAAGGCGAACCAGACCACGAAGGTCAGCGCCGCCACGGCCATTACCGCGGGCACGAACCACAGCGTGACCCGGTCAACCAGCGCCTGGATCGGCAGCTTGGCGCCCTGGGCCTCTTCCACCATGCGGATGATCTGGGCCAGCATAGTATCCTGCCCCACGGCGGTGGCGCGAAAGGTAAAGGCGCCGGTCTGGTTGATGGTGCCGCCGACCACGCTGGCGCCCTGTGCCTTGGCCACGGGCAGCGGCTCGCCCGTGATCATGGATTCGTCGACATGGCTTTCGCCCTCGACCAGCGTGCCATCCACCGGCACCCGCTCGCCCGGCCGCACGGCCAGCACATCGCCGGGTTGCACCAGGTCGGCGTCGATTTCCACCTCCGCGCCGTCGCGCAGCACCCGAGCCCGGCGCGACCGCAGGCCGATCAGGCGCTGGATCGCCTGCGAGGTGCGGCCCTTCGCTCGCGCCTCCAGCCAGCGGCCCAGCAGGATCAGCGTTACGATCACCGCTGCCGGTTCGTAATAGACATTCACCGTGCCCGCCGGCAGCAGCCCCGGCGCAAAGGTTGCGACCAGCGAAAACAGGTAGGCCGCCATCGTGCCCAGGGCGACCAGGCTGTTCATGTCCGGCGCGCCGCGCGCCAGCGCCGGAAAGCCCAGCGCGTAGAACCGGATGCCGGGAAAGGCCATGACCAGCGTGGTCAGCACGAACTGGATCAGCCAGCTGGTCTGCATGCCGATGGTGTTCATGATCAGGTGATGCACCGGCGGGATCATGTGCGAGCCCATCTCCAGCACGAAAACGGGCAGCGTGAGGGTGGCGGCGATGATCAGGTCCCGGCGCAGGGTCTGCGCCTCGGCATCGCGGCGGGCGGTGGCATCGGCGTCGTCGGCGGGGTTTTCGCGCAGCCGGGCCGGGTAGCCCGTGGCATCCAGCGCGGCGGTCAGCGCCGCCGGGTCGGCCTGCCCGGTGACGGTGGCGCGCTCGGTCGCCAGGTTGACGCGTGCCCCGGTCACGCCCGGCACCGCCTGCAGCGCCCGTTCCGCGCGGCCGACGCAGGATGCGCAGGTCATCCCGTCGATCTGCAGCACGGTGGTCCGTTCCGGCACGTCGAAGCCCGCCGCGCGCACCGCCTGGACCAGGGCACCCGCATCAACGCCTTCACCCAGCCGGATTGTGGCGCGTTCGGTGGCCAGGTTCACATCAGCCGCATCGACGCCGGGCACCGCGCGCAGGGCCTGTTCGACCCGTCCAACGCAGGAGGCGCAGTGCATGCCGTCGATCGGCAGGGTACGGGTGGGGGTTGTCATGGACATGGAAAGGGCGCCTTTGCGATGTTGTCGCACAGCAGATAGGGCTTCCAGCCGTGGGAAGGTCAAGGCTTCTGCCAAAGAAAGTCGGCCCTGGGTTTATCGGCTCAGGGGCTCTTGCCCCGCCGGTGCGGGCTGGCCGGTGACAAGCGTCTGCAGGGTGGGCACCATGTCGTCCAGCCCGTTGCAAGGCACAGCGCCCGCGCTGCGCAACTGCGCGGTCACATCGACCGGCAGGCCGGAATTCGACTCCTCCGGCACGGCGTTCAGCTTGCCGCCGATCAGGATGGGCAGATCAACGCCGCGTGCGGCCAGCGCGGCCTGGACCTGGCGCAGGTAGCCCAGGCCCACGCCGTTATAGGTGCTGATCGCCAGCACCTGTGCGCCCGCGGCCAGCGCCCTGTCCACCAGCACCGGCGGATCGACCGCAATGCCCGCCTCGATCACCTGCGCGCCCAGCTTTTCCAGTGCCGCGCCGACCAGATAGGCGCCGTGCTCATGCACATCGGTTGTGCCCAGCGCGACGCGCAGGCCGCGCAGGTCCAGCCCGGGGCGCCAGCGGGCGGCCCAGTCGGCGGCCATGCTGTCCAGTTCCTCTGCCCAGTCGGCGGGAACCAGCGGCTGGCGATGCGCAGGGCCGGGCGGACCGGCGCCAAACAGCGCCTCCATCCGTTTCGCGCCCAGCCGCCGGATGGCCAGCATCAGCGCCGCCGGATCGCCGGTATCGACCCCGCGCGCGGCCAGCCCTTCCAGCACCGTCGCGGCAAACCGCCTGCCGCCTGCGACCAGCCGATCGGCCATCGCATCGACCACCGCAAAATCGGTGACCGCCGCCTGCCCGGGTACCAGCGAGGCCAGCCGCGCGGCAAAGCGCTGCGCGTCCAGAATTTCGTCCGTGTCGGGGATGCGCAGGTTTTCGGTCACCGGCACCGGGTTCACCGCATGGCCCGTGGGGTGGCGCGCCAGGGCCAGCATGTCGGCCATCAGATAGCGCGACAGGCTGGCATAGTTTTCGGCCGCGCCGCCGCGATAGGACACGGTGTTGCCGAAGACCATGGTCCCCGGCGTGTCGGTGACGCGCGACAGGGCGGTCAAAAAGGCCATGCGGGTCAGCGGTTCGGTGAAATGATGCCCGCA
This sequence comes from Paracoccaceae bacterium, assembly GCA_007117005.1. Classification (GTDB taxonomy): domain Bacteria; phylum Pseudomonadota; class Alphaproteobacteria; order Rhodobacterales; family Rhodobacteraceae; genus Pararhodobacter. The sequence continues at coordinate 29,726 of SKHK01000162.1, read as the reverse complement.
GCAAAACGCCAGCCGCGCGCCGATCAGGTCCTCCACGATGTGCCGCTCGATCAGTGCCATCCCCAGCGCCGAGGTCATGTCCCGAAACAGCCCCGCAAACCCGTCATCAAGGTTGGAATGGACAAGGATCTCGGCCTCTTGCGCAGCGATCAGGCCCAGGGCGGTGACAGTGGCGCAGGTGGTGGCGACATCGTCATCCCAGCCCGGCAGGCGAAAGGTGAAATACTGCCCCATGTTGCCGATCGCCGTCGCCCCTGCTGCCAGCGCGGCGCGGGTGTTGTGCAGCGCGCCGGGCAGGCCCAGCATGAAATCGCCGAAATGCGTGGCGGCGGGGGTGGCGCCGGTCAGGCGGGCAAAGTCCTCTGGCCCGCTCAGCACGATCCCGGTGCCGCGCGTGGCACCGGCGCGCCGGTCCGGCGGATAGCCCATCGTCCAGTCCAGGGTGACGCCGAACCGGTCGATGGCAAAGCCCTCGGCCGTGGCGGCGCGGGTCAGGCTGTCCATGGCGCCCAGCGTGCGCTCCAGGCTGCGAAAACCGATATGGGCGTGCTGCATGATCCGGCCCTGCGCAGCGCAGCGGCGTTTCCATTCGGCCTCTGACCCGACCTGCCGTTCGGCCATGAACCGGCTGCGGCCAAGGGGCCAGTCGCCGGCCATCCGGCGGCCGTCGGCCAGCAACGCAGCTCCGGGGGGCAGCGAGGGGTCGGTCAGGGCGGTCATGTCACTGCGCCGGCTTTTGTTGGGCTGGCATTGACTGGGCTGGCATTGACTGCGCCCGGGCCGGGGCCGAGTATCGGGCGCATCGCATCGAACCGGGGGGCGGCATGAAACTGGGCATCATCGGGGTGGGGCATCTGGCCGAGGCGCTGCTGAAAGGGCTGCTGCGACCGGGCGCGGATGGGCCCGGCATGGCGCCAGAGCGGATCATCCTGTCTCCCCGCGGCAAGGGGCCGGCGCTGGCACGGGCCTGCGGTTGCACGCTGGCGGCGGATAATGCCGCGCTGGTGGCGGGCTGCGACATGGTGCTGCTGGCCGTGCGGCCCGGCGATGCCGCCGCCGCCCTGACCGGTCTGCCCTGGCGCGCCGGGCAGACCGTGCTGAGCGCCTGCGCGGGCGTGCCCATCGCCGCGCTGGAAAGCGTCGCCGCACCCGCGCGTATCGTTCGGATCATGCCCATCATCGCCGGCCAGTTCGGCGCCAGCCCCACGCTGGTCCATCCGATGATGCCAGCGCTTGCCCCCGTGCTGGATGCCTGGGGCAGCACAATCGCGCTGGACCATGAGGCGCAGTTCGAGGCCGCAACCACATCGGCCGCCATCTTCGGCTGGGTGCAGGCGTTGATCGCCAGCAGCGCGGACTGGACCAGCACCCGGGGCGTGCCAGAAGCGCAAGCCCGGCAACTGCTGGCCGAGACCTTTCAGGCCGCCGCCATCATGGTCCGGCGCACCGACCGGCCCATTGCCGACCTGCTGGCCAGCATCGCCACGCCTGGCGGCATCACCCAGGCCGGGCTGGCGCATCTGCAGAACCGCCAAGTGGAAATCGCGTGGCAGGAGGCCTGCGATCTGGTGCTGAATCGCCTGACCCGTTGACCGCCGCTGCGGGCTGTTCGCCGCTGTGCTCATCAGCCGTGCCTAGCCCGCCTTGTCATGGCCGATGGTGAAATTGTTGCCCGCCCGGTCCTGCCCGCTGATCAGATAGAGCGGGCGCACGCCATAGCCCTGTGCGGGGTGTTTCTTGCCGATCTCGGCGCCCAATGCGTGATCATAAAGCGAGCTTGCCGGCATCAGCCGCACGATGAAGGCCGCGCGCCGCCGGTCGGTGCGGTTGGCGGTAGAGCCGTGGATCAGATGCACATCATGAAAGGACACCTGCCCGGCTTTCAGGATCAGCGGCTCGGCCGCGCTTTCGTCGAAATGCTCGGCATCGGTGACCAGGTTGATGGTCTTGTCCTTGCCGTCCTGCCAGGAATGGCTGAACAGCCTGCGCGACCGGTGCGAGCCGGGGATAAAGCTCATCGGTCCGTTTTCCGGGGTCACGTCGTCCAGCGGAATCCACATGGTCAGGGTTTCCAGCGGCCGGATCGGATAATAGCCGCCATCCTGGTGCCAGGGCGTTTCCTTGCCGGAATGGGCGGGCTTGCCGAACAGCGTCGTGCCCCACAGGATGATGTCATCGCCGATCAGTTGCCGCGCCATGGCGATTAGCTCCGGCCTGGTGGCAAATTCCAGCCACTTCTCTGATCCGATCACCCCCATCGAGCCGCCATTGGTCTGATGCGGGGCCAGGATGATGTCGGATTCAAGCTGCGGGTTGCGCGCCAGAAGCGCGGCGTATTCCTCGCGCATCTCTGCCACCACATCCTGCGGGAACTGCCAGCGCGGAACAATCCAGCCCTTTTCGCTGAATTGCGCAATCTCGCCCGAACTGAGGGTTGCGCCCTGGTTGGCGCCCTCGGGCGCGGTCACTTCCGTGGCTTGGTTCATCTGCATGCCCTTTCCCCTTGGCGCCGTCCGGCCGACCGGGTGATGATGGACGCGCATGTGCCGTCACGTCAACAAAAGACCGCCCCCGGCCGGCCCGGGGTATGACCGCCGCGGCCCGTCGGCTTTCGGACGGCAAGGGCCGGGGTGTCTGGTGGCAGGGTGCGGCACGGTCTATCCTGCACCAAGGGGATGCAGGAGCAGATGGTGCAAGCCGTGATGCGCAACGCCAGTCACGCGGCCGAAGAGCGGCCGGTCCTGCTGGTCGGGGCCTCTGGCAGGGTGGGACGCATGGTGCTGCACCACTGGCGCGCTGCCGGGCTGGAAACGGCGGTTGTGCCCCAATATCGCCAGCCTGGGGTGGCAGGCGGGTTACTGTGGGATCCGCTGTCAGGCCCGGCGCTGCCGCCAACACAGGCCAGGCGCCATGGCAGGTTTTCAGCCATGGTGGTTCTGGCGGGGGTCACGCCGGCCTCCGGCCAGCCGCTTGAGGGCAACCTGGCGCTGGCGGTGGCCTGCCTGAAAGCCGCGCGCGAAGCCGGGATCGGCCGGGTGCTGCTGGCCTCTTCCTCTGCGGTCTATGGCCCCGGCGCAAACCTGCCCGAGGGCGCGCCCTGCCGGCCGGTCAATGCCTATGGCCGTGCGAAACTGGCGATGGAGCAGGCCTGCGCGGACTGGCGCGCGGCCGGGATGGACCTGTGCTTTCTGCGCATCGGCAACGTGGCGGGCGCGGATGCGTTGCTGGGCACTATCGCGCACGCCGCCCCGGATGCGCCGGTCTATATCGATACCTTCGACAGCGGGCGCGGTCCTGTGCGGTCCTATATCGGCCCGCGGACGTTGGCGCAGGTTTTGCAGGGGCTGGCCTGCCGGCCCGCGCCGTTGCCCGTGGTGCTGAACATCGCCGCGCCCGTGCCGGTGTCGATGGACGCGCTGGCCGATGCCGCGGGCCACCCCTGGCGCCCCCGTCGCCCCGGCGCCGGGGCGCAGCCGGTCGTCACGCTGGACTGCGCGGCGCTGTCTGCCCTGCACCCCCTTGCGCGCGATGCCTCGGACCCGGCAGAGATGGTGCGGCAATGGAGGGCGACGACAGCGCCATGACGGTATCGAAGCGGCTTCTGGATCTGGTCTGCGGTGTGCTTCTGGCGGTCTTTCTGGCGCCGGTGATTGCCGTGATCGCGCTGATCGTGCTGGTGCTGGACGGGCGGCCGGTCTTTCACGTCTCCGAACGCATGCGGTCGATGACCGAAGGGTTCGGCCTGATCAAGTTCCGCACCATGGTTCCGTCGGCCGATGACCGGGGTGTTTCCGGCGGCGACAAGGCTGACCGCATCACCCGCTGCGGGGCCTTCCTGCGCCGCAGCCGGCTGGATGAGCTGCCGCAGCTGTGGAACGTGCTGCGCGGCGATATCAGCTTCATCGGTCCGCGCCCGCCGCTGCGCGATTATGTCGAGCGCTTCCCCGACATCTATGCCCAGGTGCTGAAATCGCGCCCGGGCATTTCGGGTCTCGCCACCATCCATTTCCAAGCGCATGAGGAACATTTGCTGTCATGCAGCCGCAGCGCCGAGGAAACCGACGCCATCTATTGCCGCGCCTGCATCCCGCGCAAGGCCCGGCTGGACCTGATCTATCAGGCTCATGGCGGGATCTGCCATGACCTGGCGCTGATGGCCAAGACCGTGTTCCGGCGGTTGCGCTGAAGCAGGTTCCGGTTCCGCGCCTTTCGCCATGCGAAAGCAAGGGGGCAGAGCGAGGCGCGTGAATGCGTATGAATGCGACCCGCAATAAACGGCGTCTTTCGTGGGCGGCGCCTTACATCATCCGCGGCAGGAACAGGACCAGCGCCGGAAAGGCCAGCAGCAGCCCCAGCCGAACCAGATCGGCGATGAAGAAGGGCAGAATCCCGCGAAAGATGGTGACCAGCGAGATGTTGCGCACCATGATCTTCAGGATGAACACGTTCAGCCCCACCGGCGGCGTGATCAGGCTGATCTCGATCGCCACCACCACCAGAATGCCGAACCAGATGGGGTCGATCCCCATCGCCTGGGTGATGGGAAAGAAGATGGGGATGGTCAGCAGCATCATCGACAGGCTTTCCAGGAACAGCCCCAGCACCAGGTAAACCACCATCATCGCCATCAGCACCGTGAAAGGCGACACGTCCAGCGCGTTCAGCCAGTCCGACAGCGCGCGGGCAAAGCCCAGCAGATCCAGGAAATTGTTGAACAGCGTCGCCCCGAACAGCAGCGCGATCATCATCGCCGAGGTGCGCGCCGATTCAGACAGGATGTCCCACAGCCCCGTCCAACTCAGCCGTCGGCGCGCCAGCACGAAGAGGAACGCGCCGGCGGCGCCGATCCCCGCGGCCTCGGTCGGGGTGAAGACGCCCAGATAGATGCCGCCCAGCACCAGCGCGAACAGCACCACCACCGGGCCGACACCGGCCAGCAGGCGCAGCCGTTCCGGCCAGGGCGTGCGCGGACCGGCCGGGCCGGCGGCCGGGTTCAGCCGGGTGACGATGACGATGGCCAGCAGGTAGCCCACCACGGCCAGCAGCCCCGGCACGATGCCGGCAATGAACAACTGCCCGATATTGGTGGACGTCAGGATGCCGTAGATCAGCAGGATCACCGAGGGCGGGATCAGGATGCCCAACGTGCCGCCCGCCGTGATCGACCCGGCGGCCAGCGAATCGTGATAGCCCAGCTTTCGCATCGGCGGCATGGCCACGCGCGACATGGTCGAGGCCGTGGCCATGGACGAGCCCGATACCGCCGAGAACCCCGCGCAGGCGGCGATCGTCGCCATCGCCAGTCCGCCGCGATAGTGCCCCATGAAGGCGTTGGAGGCAGCGTAAAGGTCATGGCTGATCCGCGCCCGGGCGATCAGATTGCCCATCAGGATGAACAGCGGCAGCACGGTGAAGGTATGGGTCTGCGCCAGATCGAAGATCTGGTTGACGGTGATGGTATTGGCCACCGTAGCATTGCGCAGCCACCAGATGCCCAGATAGGCGATCCCGCCAAGCGCAAAGGCGATGGGCATGCCGGCCAGCAGCACCAGCATCAGGCCCAGAAGAACCAGTGCGCCTTCCAGCATGTCAGCTTTCCACCCGGTAAAGCGCGTCGCGCCGCAGAACAACCATCACCGCCAGCGCCAGAAACAGCGCGGCGCACAGCAGGGTCGAAGCCGCCATGATCTTTGCCAGCAGCCCGTTGGGCAGGTGGTACATCTGCGTGCGGTCGCCCCAGCCCGCCAGCCGCTCGCCATGCAGCCACATGCGATAGCCAAGGCCGGTGCAGATGGCGGCCATGATCAGGTTGACCAGCACCGCCCGCGCGCGGCGAAACCAGTGGGGCAGGAACCCGTCCAGCACCGAGATGCGCACATGGTCGGCGCGCGCCGCCACCAGCACCAGAGACAGGAAGACCATCAGGCCCAGCATGTAGGACATCAATTCGAACGCACCCGATATCGGCTGGCGGAAAAGGTAGCGCATGAAGACATTGACGAAGGTCAGCACCATCATCGCGAACAGGATCACCGCCGGCGCCAGACCCAGCAGGCGCTCGGCCCAGATCATCCAGCGCGCCGTGCCGATCAGCCCCGCGGGGCCGCCGAATTCCTCGCTCTCGGGGTCGGCGCGGGCCAGTTCCTGCCTGACGGCTGCCCCCGGCTGCTCGCCGGGGGCATGGTGGGGCGTTGTCATGGGCGCGGGGCCTTACTCGTCGGCCTCGGCCAGTTCGGCCATGGTGTCGCGCATGAAGGCGATGATCTCGGCCCCGTCCAGGCCGCGTTCCTCGGCCACACGGGCGATCCATTCCTCTTCCAGGAAAGCCAGGCGCTCCTGCATCTCGGCCAGCATGTCGTCGCTGGCGGTGATCACGGTGCGGCCGTCGTCGATCATCGCCTGCAGGCCGGAATCCGACACGGTGTCAAAGCCGCGCCCGCCCAGCGCCGACAGGTATTCGCCGGTCAGCGCGTCGAAAGCCTCGCGGTGTTCCTCGGGGATGCGGGCATAGCTGTCCTCGTTCATCAGCACGAAGAAGGACGAGTTGAACAGCCCCCCCGGCACCAGCAATTGCGTGTGCACATGGTCGCGCAGGTTGAACGAGGTATAGCCGTCCGGCGTCATCAGCGTGGCATCGACCACGCCATTGGACAGGAGTTCATAGGTGGTCGGCGCGGGCGAGGATACGACAGAGGCGCCCAGCGCATCCGCCACGCGGTCCTGCGTGCCGCCGCCGGCGCGCATCAGAAGGCCGTTGAACGCATCCAAGCTGTCCAGCACCCGATCACGCGCCATCACCGAGCCGGCGCTGTGGACGTAATGCGCCAGGACGCGCACGCCCTCATGTTCGCCCGTCTCGGCAAAATACCGCTCGTAGGCGCGCCAGTAGGCGATCGAGGCATGTTCGCCCGTGGTGACCATGAAGGGCAGTTCCATCACGCCGGCATTGACGAAACGGTCCGGCGTATAGCCATGCACGCCCAGGACCAGATCGACCGCGCCATCGGCGACCAGTTCCGGCTGGCGCGGCGGTGGGGCCAGCGAGGTGGTGGTGAATTCGATGATGACCTCGCCGCCGGTCGCCTCGGCCACGGCCTCGGCCCAGGGGTTCATCACTTCCGTGCGCATCAGATGGGTGGGGGGGATCCACCAGTTGAAGGTCAGCACGGTCTGCGCCTGCGCGCCGGCCGAGAGGGCCAGGAGCGCCGCGCCGGCGGTCAGGCTGCGGAGGGGAAGGGTAAAGGTCATCGTGTCAGGCTCCCTGTGGGTTGGTTGGGGTGGATTCGTGCCCGCCCTATGGCGGTTAGTTTAAGCTCGAAACAGTTTGACGCAAGGGAAGTTTTGAGAGGGGGCCTTGCCCCCCGTCCGCTACGCGGCCTCCCCCCAGAGTATTGGGGGCAAGATGAGGGGGCGGGTCATATCGGCACGCCCCCGATGCTGGCACCGCCACAGACATAAAGGGTCTGGCCGGTGATGAACCCTGCCTTGGGGTCGGCGAAAAAGAGGAAGGCGTGGGTGATGTCTTCCGGCGTGCCCAGCCGGCCGACGGGCAGGCGGGCGGCGAGGTCGGCCTGCTGCGGGCTGTCCTTCGGGATGATGCCCCAGAAATTGTCGGTCAGCACCGGGCCGGGGGCCACCACGTTGACGGTGATGCCATGGGGCGCCAGTTCCAGCGCCCAGGTGCGGGCCATGCCGATCATCCCGGCCTTGCTGGCGCCGTAGGCGGTGCGGGTTTTCGCCCCCAGTGCGGCGCGCGAGGCGTTGAAGAGAATGCGGCCGAAGCGGGCTTCCTTCATCGCCGGCAGGAAGGCCTGGGTGAGCGTCAGCGCGGCGCCGAGGTGGAGCTGGGTGAGGGTCTGCAGGTCTGCCGGCTTCGCGTCCTCGATGAGGTTGGGCAGGATGATGCCGGCGTTGTGGATGAAATGCGTGACGCTGTGGCGCGATGCGATATCGGCGGCGGCCTGCGCGGTGGCGTCCGCGTCCATCAGGTCGGCCTGGATGTGTTCCAGCCGGCCGTGGCTGGCCGTGCCCCTGCCACGGGCGATGGAGACGACGCGCCAGCCCTTGTCCAGCATCGCCTGCGCCAGATCGGCGCCGATGCCCTGGCTGCCCCCGGTGATGACGGCGGTATAATCGGTCATTGGGCATCCTCCACCAAAGCAAGGACGCGCAGGGGCGAGCCGGTGCCGCCCTTGATCTTCAGGGGCGGGCAGATCAGCACCGCGCCGGTGGGCGGTAACTGGTCCAGATTGCGCAGGCATTGCAGCCCGTATTTCCCTGCCCCATGCAGCAGCGCATGGGCCGGATAGGGCGGGTCGAAATGCGCGGCCTGGCCTGCATCGGTGCCCACGCATTCGGTGCCGAAGCCGGTGATGCCGCGCTTGAGCAGCGCGCGGATGGCGGCAGGCGAGGGGCCGGGGGAATGGGCGCCGTCATCCTTCAGGTTCAGGTAGGCCGCGCCCTGACGGTGCGACCAGTCGGTGCGCATCAGCACCCAGGCGCCGGGGGGGATGGGGCCGTGTTCGGCCTCCCATTTGTCGATATGGCTGGGCTCCAGCGTGAAATCCTCGTCTGCGGCGGCACCTTCCGCGCAGTCGATCACGCAAACCGGGCCAACGAAGGCGGCGGGGTCGATGGCATCCGTGCTGCCCTTGGCCACATCGCGCCCCGTAACCCAGTGAATCGGCGCGTCGAAATGGGTGCCGGTGTGTTCGGACATCGACAGGTTATGCCATTTCCACGCCGGGCCGCGATGGTCATAGGCCGAGACCTCGTCCATGCGGAAGCGGGCGCATTGGCCGAATTCGGCCGGCAGCACGATGACCGGGAAATCCGGGTCCAGCGTATGGGTCAGGTCGATGACGCGCACGCGGCCTGTGGCAAGCGCTTCGGTAAGGGTGGCAAGGGGGGTCATGCGCCGCCCTCCATCTCGCGCGCCAGAAGGGCGGGGTTTCGGGCGAAGCGTTCGGCGATATCGCGGGCGACATCGCCGGCGTGGACTTCCTCCAGCCCCTGTTCCAGCCCCTGCACGATGGCGCGGGCAAGGGCCTTTGGCGCCAGTTTCGGGGGCGGCAGGGGCTGGTGCCATTCGTCATCCACCGGGCCGGCATGGACATGCAGCACGCGGATGCCGCCCGCGCGCAGCTCTGCCCGCAGCGACAGCGACAGGGCACGGGTGGCGGCGCCGGCGGCGGTGCTGGCGGCGAAGGCGGGGTCATGGGCGAGCGCCTGGGCGGGCAGCACGGTGACCCAGGCGGCAGCGCTGTTCACTCCGTCGGCACCGCGCGCTGCAAGCGCCGGGCCGAAGGCATGGGCCAGACGCATCAGGCCCAGTGCGCCCTTTTCCAGCGCGTCGCCGGCGTCATGGATGGTGCCGGTGATGACACCGCCGGGGCGGATATGGCGGGCGTTGTTGATCAGGATATCCACCTTGCCGCCGATGGATCCGGCCAGATCGGTGATCGATTCGGCATCGGTGACATCAAGCGGGTGGAGGGTGACGTTTTCCATTGCCGCCAGCGTGGGCTGGGCGGGGAACGGGCGCCAGCGTTCGGAAAGGCCCAGAAAGACATGGGCGGCGCCGGCATCGAGCAGGGCGCGGGTCAGGGCCGGAGCCTCTGGCGCGCGGGCGTCCGCGATCAGGATGCGGCGGTGGCGCGGGTGGGTGCCCATGGCGCGCAGTGCGGGGTCGTCCTGCATATGCGGGGTCTCCTTTTCGGGCAGCGCGACCAGCACGCCCTGGCCCGCGCGGTCCAGCATCAGCGCCATGCGGGTGCGGGCGCCGCGCAGCACGTCGCCGTGGATATGAGCCAGTGCCACGGGGCCTGCGTCCAGTTGGACAGTGCCCGCGCGCCAGGGCAGGCGTTCGCGGAAATAGGGGTCGGGGCTGGCGTGGATGGTGGTTTCGGCGAGCAGCTGCGCGCCGCGGGGCTGGTCCTGCCATGCCAGCGCCGTGGACAGGCAGCGGTGGCAGGCATCGCGCGGGGGATACTGGACGGCGCCGCAGTCGGTGCAGGTCTGAAGCTGGAAACGGCCCTGTGCGGCGGCGAGCGACAGGCCCAGCGCTGCGCGGGAGCGTGTGCCCGGGGGCAGCGTGGGGACGGGGGTGCGGCGGGCCGGGTTTTTCCTTGGCGGGGGGGCAAGGGGCTGGGTCATGGAGTTTCCGCCTGTGGGTGGCGGGGCGGGGGGCGCTGCTCCCCGTCCGCTGAGCGGCCCCCCCCCGGAGTATTTAGGGCAAGATGAGGGGCGGCCGTCATGAAGGCGTTTCCAGTACGCAGGCGGCAGAGCAGAGGCCGCGGTCGAAATTGATCATGCCGAAGCCGGAGACCAGCGCGCGGGCTGCATCGGCGACCTGGGTGGGGCCGGCGGTGCGGGTGACCTGGCGGATGGCCTCGGTCAGGCCGATGAAGCCACCGGCGGCGCCGGCCTGGCCGGCCGAAAGTTGCCCGCCAGAGGTGTTATGCGGCAAATCGCCGGTGATGGTGAGGTCGCGCGCGGCGAGGAAGGCGGCGCCCTCGCCCTTGGCGCAGAAGCCCAGATCCTCGAACTGAAGGGCCGAGATCACCGGGTAGTCGTCATAGGTCTGCACGAGGTCCATGTCCTGCGGCACCAAGCCGGCCATTTGCCACAGTTCATCGACATCGACCGCCCAGCCGCCGCGCAGCTGGATGGGGTCGTCGGCAAAGGCGTTGTGGCGCTCGATGGTGGCGCTGATGCGGGCGAAGGGCAGGTTCAGGGTGCGGGCGCGGTCTTCGGTCATGACCAGAAAGGCTTCGGCCCCCGCGCAGGGCATCACGCAGTCGAATAGCGCAATGGGTTCTGCGATGGGGCGGGCGGTCAGGTAGTCGTCCAGGCTGAGGGGTTTCTTCATCAGCGCATGGGGGTTTCGCAGGGCGTTCGCGCGCTGGGCGACGGCGATATGGCCGAAATCGGCGCGGCTGGCGCCGTAGTCGGCCATGTAGCGGTCCATCAGCAGGGCGAAGCTGGCATTGGGGCCGCCATAGCCATAGGGGTAGCTGGCATCCAGCGCGAAGCGGGAAAAGCCGGACAGCAGCTTTCGAAAGCCGTCGATGGGGTTGGTATCGCCCGCCACGCAGGCGACGATATCGGCGTCGCCCGCCTGCACCGCCCGCGCCGCACGGCGCAGCGCCACGATGCCCGAGGCGCCGCCCATCGGCACGCTGTCCAGCCAGCGCGGCGACAGGCCCAGATGCTGGGTCAGCGCGACGGGCGTATCGGGGAAAAGCGTGAAGCTGGCCACCGCGAAGCCGTCGATATCGCGCGGGGTCAGGCCGGCGGCGCGCAGGCTGCCGCTGAGCGCGCGGGCGATCCACCAATGCGCGGTCTCGTTGGAAAAGCGGGTATAGGGCTCGGTGTAGGGGGCGGCGAGCACCACGCCGTCATAGCCCTGCCGCGCCATCCTAGGCCACCTGCCGGCGTTTCAGAGCGGTGGTGTTGACGGTGGCGGGGTCGTCCAGCAGCCGCGCGGCGAGGGTTTTCAACTCTGCGCGTTGCAGCTTGTTGGTGGCGGTCAGGGGCAGCGCGTCGACAAAGGCGATATGGCCCGGCACCTTGTAATAGGCCATCTGGGTCAGCGCCCAGCGGGCGATTTCCTGTGCCAGCGCGGGGGAGGGGTTGTCCGCGATCAGGCAGGCAAAGACCTCGTCGCCGCGGATGGCATCGGGGACGGCGGCGACGGCGGCGGATTTGACGGCCGGGTGGCGCATGAGGACCGATTCGACCTCGACCGCCGCGATATTCTCGCCCGAGCGGCGGATGACGTTCTTCTTGCGGTCGACGAAAAAGACCTCGCCCGAGGCTTCCTGTCGAACCAGATCGCCGGTGTGGAACCAGCCGCCGGCCCAGGCCTCTGCCGTGGCGACCGGGTCCTTGTAGTATTCGCGGAAGAAGCCCCTGCGCGGGTCCGGCCCGGCGGCGCGGACCAGCAGTTCGCCGGGCTGGCCCGCCGGGACATCGGCGCCGTCATCGCCCACGATGCGCAGCTCCATCCCCGGGCCGGGGCGGCCCAGACAGCTTTCACCGATGCGCCGGGGCGGGTGGCTGGCGGCTATCACGGCGCCGTTGCCGGTTTCGGTCATCGCCCAGGCCTCGACCAGGGGGATGCCGAAGCGGGTCTCGAAGGCTTCGTGCAGCTTGGGGTCGATGCCGGCGCCGAAGCCGAAGCGGACGGCATGGGCGCGGTCATCGGCAACTTCCGGCAGGCCCATCAGCATCGAGGGCATGACGCCAAGGTAATGCAGGCAGGTGGCGCCGGATTCGCACACCGATTGCCACCATGTCCGGGGGTGGAAACGGTCCAGCGCGGTCAGGCAACCGCCCACTGCGATCATCGCCATGAAGGAACAGGCCATGGCGTTCATGTGGAAGATCGGCAGGGGCGTGATCATCCGGTCGCCGTCCTGCAGGGCGCAGATGCCGCCGACGCCGGCATACCAGTTTCCGGCGGTGAGGAAGTAGTCATTGCCCAGCACGCAGCCCTTTGGTCGGCCGGTGCTGCCGGAGGTGTAAAGGACCGCGGCCTCGTCGCCCTGAAACACCGGGGGCGTGGTGATGGCGGGCAGGGGGGCGTCGGGGGCGGCGACAGGCATGGCGATGTCCGCGGCCTGCGCGGCGGCCTGCAGGTCGGCGATGCGCGACGGGATGGCGACGGCCAGGGCAGGGGTGACATGGCCGGCCATGTAATCCAGTTCCGCTGCCCGCAGGTCCGGGTTGACCGGCACGACCGAAGCACCCAGCGCATTCGCCGCCAGCCACCACAGGAAGAAGGCAGGACGGTTTTCCATCAGCAGCATCAGCCGGTGGCCGGGATTCATGCCAGCGCCGGCCAGCGCGGCGCGCAGGCGGTCCACTTCCGCTGCCGCCCGGGCATAGGTGATCTCGCCCGCCTCAATACCATAGATGGCTGCGGTTTCCGGCAGGACGTTCAGGAACGGCCGGTCCGGCCAGCGCGCGGCGCTGGCGGCGAAGGCGCCGTGGACGGTGGCGGCGGTAATCGCGGGCATAGTCACGGCAGAAGCTGGATATTGCCGAACGCGGCATCGCAATTCAGGATGTCGACGCGCTTGAGCTTGATCTTCAACCCCTCCTGCCAGACCAGATCATGCGTGGCGGTGATGGCAAGCAGGAACTGTTCGTCCAGGCGGGTTTCCACATAGGTCATGCGGGTGACGACCCGGTAGCGGCCCTTATCGTTGTCGATCAGGTCCACATCCGGGCGGTTGAGCACATGCAGACAGCGGCTTTTCGGTTTCTGGCTGAAGGTGCGGGCGCCGTTCAGACGCTCCACCCGCAGGCGCAGCATGAACTGATCCTCCCACAACAGCGAGGTCTCGTGGATCGGGTCCTGCTGGTTCCATTCCAGCGGCATCCAGTACATCCCGTCGGCAGCCCAGAGGGTCAGCCAGTCATCGAAGCGCCCCTCGTCCAGCATGCGCGCCTCGGCATGGACGAAATCGATCAGATCGTCGCGGGTCACGTCTGCGATGGTGGTGGCAAGCGTGTCAGACATGGGTAGCCCTCCTGCGTTGCGTCAGGGTCAAGGCGGGGCACAAATCCCTTTTAGAAAGGGATTTGCAAAAGCCTTTGAAAGGCTTTTGGTGCGCAGGTTCCCGGGTCACTCTGCGTCTTCCCGCTGTTGCGCTGCCCGTTCCGGCATCGTCATCGTCATGAATTTCAGCCAGGCATGGAACTGGTTGCGCATCTGCCGTTCGGTGGTGCCGTTGAGCACCGCCTCCTGCTCCAGGTCTTCACCCTCTTCGTAAAGCCGCTGCACATTGACCCAGTCGGCGCCCTGCGTGGCCAGCCCCTCCTGCGCGCGCTCGTACATCTCCAGATCGTCATGCCCCACCATCGAGGTCGGCGCGTTGATCATCCGGTTGTACATCGCCGTGCGCGCCAGCAATTCGTCCGGCGCCCCCACCAGGCGGAAGATCCAGCTTTCCACCAGTGTCCGGTCCGGACCCAGCGGGATGAAGTTACGCAACTGCTGGATCGGCCCCTTGATCATGATGGTGGGGAAGTAAACGGTGTTGTGGCGGTTCTCGGCCAGCACCGCTTTGGCCTTCTCCTCGCCATGCGTGGCGATCAGGGCGTCCATATAGCCTGGTATTTCGGAATACTTCGAATGAATGGAATGGTGCACGCCGGTGTGGCCGTGGCCGTTGGGCCAGGTGCGGATGCCCATGTTCTCGAAGAATTCGTAGGGCGACATGAAGGGTGCGATGATTTCCATCGCCGGGGGGGTGGGGGTGCCTTCGGGCTTTTCCATCCCCTCCCATATCTTCACAGCCGTCCCGGCGCTGGATTCATGCGCAACCATAGGGTGGCAGGTGTCGGTCTGGTTTTCGACCAGCATCTTCCAGTTGCATTTGTGCATGTAGCGCAGCGGCGCGCCCACGACCTCCAGCCGCAGGGCCGGCGCGCGGTCGACCATGTTGTCGAGCGATGACAGCGAGCCGCCGAAGAACGCTTCGAAGGAAACCCCCTCGGGCGCCATGCGGGCAAAGATGAAGCCCCGACAGTTGTGCACCGCCCCCACCGGGGTCATGCCGCGCGCGGCCTCGGCCTCTTCCAGCCCGGTGCCCTCGTAACCCTTCTTCAGCGGGATCGCGAGCAGACAGCCATCGGTCTTGAAGCTCCAGGCGTGATAGGGGCAGCGGAAGAACTTGCCGGTATTGCCGGTGCGGTCGATGGCGATCTTGGTGCCCTTGTGCGGGCAGCGGTTGTATAGAACATGCACCTGGTCATCGGTGTGGCGCACCATGATCACCGGCTGATCGGCCAGTTGCGTGGTGTAATAGTCGCCCTTTTTCGGCACCTGGCTGTCATGGCCCACGTAAAGCCAGCAGTTGGAGAACAGGTGCTTGCATTCCAGCCGGTAGATCGAGGGCGAGACATACAGGTCCTTGTGCACCTGCCGGGGCTGCACCAGGGCGGACATCGCCGCGCGCGTCTCGGGGTAGTTCATGGTCTTCCCTCCCTGTTCTCAGAGGTCCAGCTTCAGCCGTGCCGATTTCGCCCGGCTTACACAGATCTGCATCATCTTGCCTCCGTCCCGCTCGGCCTGGCTGAGCACGACATCGCGGTGATCGGGCTCGCCCTCCAGCACCTCTGTCTGGCAGATGCCGCAGTCGCCACGCTGGCAATCATACATCAGATCGATGCCTTCGGCCTCCAGAACCTCGATGATGGATTTGCCCGGCGGGATGGTGAAAACCTGACCGGTCGAGGCGACTTCGACCTCGAAGGGCTGATCGCCCTCCCGCGGCGCGGTCTTCTCGAAGAGTTCGAAATGGATGCGGTCGGCGGGAAAGCCGGCGCCCAGCGCCGCCTCGCGCGCCGACTCGATCATCGGGCGGGGGCCGCAGACATAGAGATGCGTGCCCGGCGCGGCATCCTGCATCAGGGTGGCCAGGTCCGGCGGGCCGCCGGCCTGATCGTCGAAATGTAGCACCAGTGCTTTGCCGTGGCGGGCTTCCAACTCGCCGCGAAATGCCATCGCCGCGGGACTGCGCGCGGCATAAATGAAGCGATAGGCTGCGCCCTTGGCCTGCAGTGCCGCTGCCATGGAGATCAGCGGCGTGACCCCGATGCCGCCGGCGATCAGCAGGGCGGGCGCATTGCCATCGTTCAGGGCGAAGCTGTTCTTCGGCGCGCCGATGCTGACCTGGTCGCCGGTTTTCAGCGTGTGCATATGGGCAGAACCGCCCGTGCTGTCTGCCTCCAGCAGCACGCCCAGGTGATAGGCCGCCGGTGCGTCGGCATCACCCTCCCAGTCGATCAGCGAATAGGCGCGGGTGGTGCCATCGGGCAAAGAAACCTCGACATGCGCGCCGGGCTGATAGGCCGGGAGGTGGCCCCACGCCGGTTCAAGCGACAGCGCCAGCACGCGGTCGGCTGCCGCCTCGGCCCTTTTCACCTGCAGGGTCATCCGGGTCAGATCATCGGGCACGCCGCATCTCTCCACTGGTCATGGCTCTATGTATGAAATATCATATAAAACCTGTCAAGCGCCTGTCGGGTTGATTATGTGCAAACACAAATATATCGGGCGTGGTTTGTGCGTGATGCTGCAAAGGGTCGGTCATGGATGATATTCCCGCCCGCAAGGGTGCTTTCCTGCAGGATTACCTGCTTTTCCTGTTGGCTGCGGCCAGCGCCTCGGCCAGTGCCGGTTTTCATGCCATCGTTCGTCAGCACGGGCTGCGGGTGCCGGAATGGCGGGTTCTGGCCTGTCTGCACGATAGCGACGGGCAGATGCTGACGCGCCTGGCTGCGTTGGCGCTGATGGAGCAAAGCGCGATGACCCGGGTGGTGGAGCGGATGGAAGAGCGAGGAATGCTCGAACGGCGGGGCGATTCGCGGGATCGGCGCCGGGTGCGGGTGTATCTCAGCGCGCAGGGGCGTGCCATGCTGGCGCCGCTGATGCGCCTTGCGCGCGAGCAAGAGGCGCAGGTTCTGGGCAGCCTGCCGCCCGAGCAGCGCGCTGCGCTCAAACCGATGTTGGTCGGTCTGCTGGCGGCGCTGCCGGGCAATCCGCTGGACGCAGAGCCCGAAGACAGTCTTGCAGGCCCGTAAGGCATTGCCCCGGCAACACAGTCATACTTGCAAACGCATGCATTTCTTGGCACTCTGCACATGACAAGAAGACAACCTCCCGTGGCCATGGGTGTCACGGAACCCTGCGCAAAGAGGTGCTGATATGGCAGAGCGTTCCTTCAAGGCAGAGGTAGAGCATCTGCGCAAAGGCGAGGGCGACACCTTCACCGGCGAGGGTATTCTGGCCCTGACCAAGGCGCTGTTGGAAAACGGGGTGGGCTATGTCGGTGGCTACCAGGGGGCTCCGATCAGCCATCTGATGGATGTGCTGGCCGATGCCCAGGACCTGCTGGGCGAGTTGGGCGTGCGCTATGAGGCCAACGCGTCAGAGGCCGCGGCGGCGGCGATGCTGGCGGCGTCCGTGCATTACCCCATCCGCGGCGCGGTGACCTTCAAGGGCGCGGTGGGCGTCAATGTGGCATCCGATGCGCTGGCCAATCTGGCGTCATCCGGCGTCACCGGCGGCGCGCTGATCATCGTGGGCGAGGATTATGGCGAAGGCTCCTCCATCATGCAGGAGCGGAGCCACGCATTTGCCATGAAATCGCAGTTCTGGCTGCTGGACCCGCGGCCGAACCTGCCCTCCATCGTCAAGGCCGTGGGCGACGGTTTCGCGCTGTCCGAGGCCTCGAACACGCCGGTGATGATGATGGTGCGCATCCGCGGCTGCCATGTCACCGGGCAGTTCGCCACGCGCGACAACCAGCGCCCGCCGCTGACCGTGCGCGACGCGCTGTCCGAGCCGCGCAAGGATTTCAGCCGCGTGGTGCTGCCGCCGATGTCCTACCAGCACGAACAGGACAAGGTTAAGAACCGCTGGCCGGCGGCCGAGAAGTACATCCGCGAACACGGGTTGAACGAGGTCTTCGGGCCGGACCGGGCCCGCGTCGGCATCGTGGTGCAGGGGGGCATGTACAACGGCGTCATCCGTGCCCTGCAGCGGCTGGGTCTGGCCGATATCCACGGCCAGACCGAGGTGCCGCTTTATGTGCTGAACGTGACCTATCCGCTGGTGGCATCGGAATTCCTGGAGTTCTGCGACGGCAAGGACGCGGTGCTGGTGGTGGAAGAGGGCCAGCCCGAATTCATCGAACAGCAGCTTGCTACCTATCTGTACCGCGCCAAGGCGCCGGCGGCACTGCATGGCAAGGACATCTTCCCCATGGCCGGCGAATATACCGGTCAGGTGATGCACGCCTCGATCGAGAGCTTCCTGCGCCAGGCCGCGCCGGATCTGCTGCCCGGTCAGGTTCTGGCCCCCAACGAGCCCGCGCCGGAAATCCCCGACCTGTCGAAAACCGTGCCGATCCGCCCCCCTGGCTTCTGCACCGGCTGCCCGGAACGGCCCATCTTTGCGGCGCTGAAACTGGTGCAGCAGGACCTGGGCCAGCATCAGATCTCGGGCGATATCGGCTGCCACCTCTTTGCCGCCCTGCCCCCGTTCGAGGTCGGTGGACAGACCATGGGCTATGGCCTCGGCCCGGCCTCGAACGCGGCGTTTGACGGTGGCGGTGCGCGGCGGGCGATCTCCATCCTGGGGGATGGCGGGTTCTGGCATAACGGGCTGTCGTCCTCGATCGGCAACATGGTCTACAACAAATCCGATTCGGTGGCGGTGATCGTCGACAACTTCTATTCGGCGGCGACCGGCGGGCAGGACATCCCGTCCAGCCGGGCCTCGAACCCCAGCAAGGCCACCAACAACCCCATTGCCAAGGCGGTGCGCGGCGTGGGCGTGGAATGGGTGCGCGAGATCGACCGTACCTATGACGTGCCGCAGATGCGCAAGGTGTTCGAAGAGGCGCTGACGACCGACTACAAGGGGCCGAAGGTGATCATCGCCTCGTCCGAATGCATGCTGAACCGCCAGCGGCGCGAAAAGCCGCAGCGGGCCAAGGCGGTGAAGGAAGGCCGGCGGGTGGAGGCGCCGCGCTTTGGCGTGGACGAGGATATCTGCACCGGCGATCACGCCTGCATCCGGCTGTCCGGCTGTCCCTCGCTGGGGCTGAAGCGGCTGGATGACCCGCTGCGCGACGACCCCATCGCGCATATCGACCATACCTGCGTCGGCTGCGGCAACTGCGGCGAGGTGGCGGATGCGGCGATCCTGTGTCCTTCGTTCTACGAGGCAAGGGTGGTGCATAACCCGGGCGGGTTCGAGCGCTGGCGAAAGGGGGCCTCGGCCCGTGTGATCGGCTGGCTGCAGCGCCGGCGCGAGGCACGGCGGCTGGGCTTTGCCGACCAGACTGTGCCGGAGGCCGCGGAATGACCCGCGCGCACCGCTCGAACCGGGTCCAAAAGCCTTGCCAAGGCTTTTGCAAATCCCTTTCTGAAGGGATTTGGTGCGCGTCCGTCACATGTCAGGAGTCAGCCCGATGAACGTTCAGACCCCATCTGCCCCGCTGACCGCCCGCACCCCTGATGAACGCCTGGGCGGTATCATCAAGCTGGCCATCATGGCCGTCGGTGGTCAGGGCGGCGGTGTGCTGACCAACTGGATCGAGGCCCTGGCGCGTGGCAATGGCTATGACTGCCAGGCGACGTCCGTCGCCGGGGTCGCCCAACGTACCGGGGCCACGATCTATTACATCGAGATGGCGCCCCACAGTGGCGCCACGCCGATCTTTTCGCTTGCCCCTTCCGGCGGGGATGTCGATGTGCTGATCGCGGCCGAGATGATGGAGGCCGGACGCGCCATCATGCGTGGTTTCGTCACGCCTGATCGCACTACCCTGATCGCCTCCACCCATCGCATGCTGGCGGTCAGCGAAAAGATGGTGCCGGGTGACGGCATCGCCGACCCCGAAGAGGTGCGCGCCGCCGCCGAGATCGCCGCGAAAACGCTGATCATGGCCGATCTGGATACGCTCGCCACCAGCCAGGGTTCGGTGATCTCGGCCTCGCTTTTCGGTGCGCTGGCGGGCTCTGGCGTGCTGCCTTTCCCGCGCGCGGCCTATGAGGCGGCGATCCGCGCCTCGGGCAAGGGGGTAGAGGCAAGTCTGCGCGCCTTCGACGCCGGGTTCGGGGTGGCAGAGCGCGGGGTCGAGCCCGCCCGTGTGCCCGACGCCCATGCCCGCCCCGTCGTGCCGACGGTCACAGGCCCGCAGGCGCTGGTCGCGGAATGGGAGGCGCTGGTCTTCCGCGTGCAGGCGCTGCCCGTGGCGGTGCAGGACATCGCGCTGGCCGGGCTGCGCAAGGTGGTGGATTTCCAGGATCTGGCCTATGGCGCGGAGTATCTGGACCGGGTTGAAAGCGTTCTGGCGCGCGACAGCGCCGAGCGTGGCCATGACCTGACCCGCGAGGCCGCGAAATACGTTGCCAATGCCATGGCCTATGACGATGTGATCCGGGTTGCCGATCTGAAAACGCGCAGTGCCCGTATCGCCCGTATCCGCCAGCAGATGAACGCGGGCGAGGTCATGCAACTGACTGAATATCTGCACCCCCGCGCGCCCGAGATCGTCAGCCTGTTCCCCGCCCGGCTGGGCGCCTGGTTCGAGGCAAGCGAGCGGCGCATGGCCCGGTTCGACCGGCTGGTGAACAAGGGGCGGCGGCTGCGCACCGATGGTTTGCGCGGTTTCGTGCAGCTTTACCTGATCGGCATGCTGAGAAAGCGCCGGCGCGGCAATCTGCGCCACCGGACCGAGATGGCGCATATGGCCCGCTGGCTGGACGCCGCGCTGGGCCGGGCGGGCAGCGATTACGCCTTGGCGGTAGAGACGCTGCGCACCAGGCGGCTGGTCAAGGGCTATTCCGATACCCATGCGCGCGGCTTGTCGAAATTCGACCGTGTGATGGCGGCCATCGCGCTGGTCGAGGGGCGGGACGATGCCGCCGACTGGGCCCGCCGCCTGCGCGAGGCCGCGCTGCAGGATGAGGAAGGCAAGGCGCTGGATGGGGCCATCCAGACCATCCGCAGCTTCACGGCCCCCGCCGACCCGACGGCTGCATAGCGCTCGCAGGCCGGGGGCGCGGCGTCAGTCAAGAAGCCGCAGGATCCCGCCGGCCATCAGCCGGGCCAGCATGACCTGGCTCAGATAGCCGGTCACGGGCAGGCCATTGTCGCGCTGATACTGACGGATTGCCCTTCGCGTCCGGCGGTCGAATTCGCCATCAGCGGGGCCGGGCTCATAGCCCTGCTGTGCCAGGCGCTGCTGGACCATGACCCGGGTAAAGCGGGGCAGCATCAGCGCCTCTTCCTGCGCGCGGGCGGCCTCGATCTGCGGATCGGGCGGCTCGGGCAGGATATCCTCCGTCAGCGCGTCGATCCGGTCGCTGGCCTGATCGGCGAAGGCGCCATCGGGGTGGTCCTGAAGGTAGCGCTGATAGGCATCGACCGTATCCAGCGCACGCGCGGCATCCCAGGCGGCGCGGTCACGCAGCGCCTCGGCGCGGGCGCGCTCGTCCTCGATCTCCTGCAACCGCTGGCGCGCGACCGCGGCGAAAAGCCCCTGCGGGAACCGCTCCAGATACAGGCGCAACCCGCGCTCATCGCCCGCCGCGCCCGTCTCGCGCCAGAACGCGCGGTCGCGGCGTTCCTGCTCGGCCTGCCGCTCGCGGGCCTCGGCCTCCAGTTCCGCGGCGCGCCGGGCGGCCTGGGCGGAAAGCTGGAAAACCTGATCGCGGGTCAGAAAGCCCGTGGCGTCGTGCGCGTTATGGCGTTGCCAGGCGGTGAGCGCGGCGCGCGTCGCGGGGCCGAAGATGCCGTCGATGCCGCGCGGATCAAAGCCCAGAAGGGTCAGTTCGCGCTGGATCGCGCGGCGTTCGTCCCGGCTGAAGGCCAGCGCCTCTTCCACCCGTTCGGGTGTCATCTCCAGCGCTGCCAGCGCCGCGCGGGCGGCCTCGGCATGGGCGCCCGCGGGGAAATCCTCCAGATAGCGGCGAAGGGCGTCCTCGGTCCCTTGCGCCTGGGCGTGGGCAAAGGCGCGGTCGTCGCCGTCGCGCGCGGGGGCGTGGCCATCGGGCAGAAAGGGCAGATAGGGCGCGTCGAAGCCTTGCAGCCGCAGCGACCGGCCCTGTGCTGCGGCCGTGCGCAGGATCGTGCCCGGGCGGGCGGCGCCGCGCAGAAAGGCGTCGAGCTGATCGGCCGGGCCGCTGACCAGCGTCACGCCCTGCGGCACGTCCACCTGCGCCGGCAGGCCGGGTGACAGGCCCGCCGGTGCACGGCCGGGAAAGCCGTGATCGGCAATCGCCACCAGCGCACCGCCCTGCAGCCGCCCGGCCACCGCCAGCGCGGTTTCCAGCCGCAGCCCGGCATCGTCTATGGTGGCCAGATCCGGCGCGCGCGCATCGCTGCCCAGCAGCCAGGCCGTGCCGCCGGCATGCACGGCGTAACCGGCAAAGACCACGATCACCCTTTGATGGCCGTCACGGTCGATCGCCTCGGCCAGCGAGGACAGCGCCGCGCGCATGGTCGGCGCGGCCAGGTCGGTGGCGATGTCGACGGCAAAGCCCGCACCGGCAAGCGGGCCTTCCAGTCGCAAAAGCGCCTGCGCCCCGCGGGCGTCGCGCAGGTCTGCGTGGCGCTCATTGGCGATGACCAGCGCCGCGCCCGATGCCGCCACCTGCCCCGAAAGCGCGAGGATCACCCCCAGCGCCAGACCGATCATCCGCATGCCAGCCCCCCATGAACCGGGCAAAACGCCCATGGCATAGGATAGCAAGACGTCCTGCGCGCTTCAAATCAAGCCGATGCGGGCGGGCGGGTTGCCGCTAGGTCGTCGCATTCGCTGCATCCGCCGCATCCGCTGCATCCCGCGCCAGCGCGCGTGCCGCCAGCGCTCCCTGCACGCCCAGCATGTCCAGCGCCGCCTGCCTTGCATGCCGCGGGAGGTCCGCGGGCAGGGCGACGAAGCGGTCGATCAATTGCTTGAGCAGCCCCACGGTGATCGGTGCGGCATCGGCCCCGGGCGGCGTTTCCGCGAGGGGCCAATGAGCCAGCACCGGGTTCCCGGGCCAGCGCGGCCATTCGGCGCTGGCAGCGCGCGCGCTCAGCGCGATCACGCAATCCAGTGGCGGGCTGTCTTCGCCGGCCACCAGGCTGGCCGGTTTCGGCCACAGGCTGGCCGGGTCCAACCCCTGCGCCTGCATCGCCACGCGGGTGTCGGCGGGCAGGTCTGCGGCGGGGCTCAGCCCGGCCGAGAATACCTCGAACCGCTCGCCCGCCTGCGCGCGCAGCAGCGCTTCGGCCCATTGTGACAGCGCGGCATTGTCATGACATAGAAACAGCACGGTCTGCACGCCGCCCTGCCCGGTCCCCCGCGCGGGTTCCGGCGGCAGGGCACGGCCCAGACATGCGCCCTGAAACACGCTGTCGGCCAGCCGGGTCAGCGCATCGGGGGCCAGCGCGTAAAGCCGGCGCGTGGCCTGTCGGTGCTGCGCGATCAGCCCGGCCTCGGTCAGGGCGGACAGATAGGCCGACAGCGTGGATGGCCGCAGCCCCATCGCCGCGCCGATATCGCCCGCCGCCACCGGATGGGGCGCGTGCCGGACCAGCAGCCGGAACACCGCCAGGCGCTGCGGGTGGGAAAGGGCGTCGAAAAGCGTGCTGTGTTCATCCATCCCGGAACGATTGCCGAAACCGCGCGGAACGGCAAGCCGCATCGCCCCCGCATTGCCCCGCATTGCGCTGTTGCCGGGTGGCGCATAGGTTTTCGGCGCAACACGGCGATGAGGGAGAGAGAGCATGAGCCGCAAAGCGACCAGGATGATCGGGGAGGCGGAGGTCACCATTCTGACCGATGGCGCCACCACCTTTACCGCCGACATGTTCCCCGGCACGACGCCGGAGCATATCGACGCCCTGCTGGCCCAGGCCGGGCGTCAGGCGATCGAGACGAATTTCAATGCCGTGCTGATTCGGTCCGGCGGGCGGCAGATTCTGGCCGATGCCGGCCCGCGGGACCTGTTCGGCGATGCTTGCGGCTTTCTGCCAGAGGCGCTGAAAGAGGCCGGCGCCGATCCGCAGGACATCGATCTGCTGTTCGCCACCCATCTGCACCCCGACCATATCGCCGGGATGATCACCCCGGCTGGCGACGCGGTGTTTCCCAAGGCCGAACTGGCGGTCACCCGCGGGGATCATGCCTTCTGGTCGGATGCGGCGCGGACCGATCAGGCCGGCGGCAATATCGCGCAATGGGGGCAGTTGGCGCGCGCGGTGCTGGCCGCCTATGGCGACCGGCTGCGGCTGCTGGACGATGGGGACGAGGTCGCGCCGGGCCTGCATGTGCTGGGCCTGCCCGGGCACACGCCGGGGCATGCCGGCTGGCGACTGGCCTCTGGCAGCGCGCAGCTGGTCCATGTCGGCGATATCGTGCATGTGCCGGCCTTGCAGGTGACGGACCCGGCGGTCTCCATCGCTTTTGACATGGACGCGGATACGGCCCGCGCCACCCGGATGCGGCTGCTGGACGAACTGGCCAGCGATGGCGCGCTGTTCACCGGCGGGCATTTCCTGCATCCGGCCTTCTGTAAGGTCACGCGGCAAGGACAGGGGCAGGGGCACGGCAGCGGCTACCGGCTGGAACAGCCCTGACGGGCGATCAGTCGAACGCCGCGCAAGGGTCGGCGCGGGACGGCGCGTCGGTGACGATCCAGCGGTCAAAGGGGGCGTCGGGGCCGGGTTCGGCCTCCAGCATGGCAAGCGACAGGACACGCAGGTCCGGCGCGGCATGGGCCAGCTTTCGCGGCACGCCGATATCGCGCCGGACGTGGCCCGCGCCGGTGATCACCGCCACCGGCCCGCCGGTGCGGTCCAGCGCGGCCAGCACCTGCGCGGCCAACGCCGCATCGCGCAGGCGCTGGGCATCGACCATGCCGGGCAACAGGTCTTCGGGCAGGGCATCGCAATGCGCAGCGGCCTGCATCGCCTCGCGCGCGGCCTGATCGGTGTCATCCAGCGGGGTGGTGATGCCCAGCGGTTGGGCAGGCTGGTCGAAAAGCGCCTCGAACACCGCGGCGAGGGGCTGTTCGAACACCAGACGCGTCTGACCGCGTGTGATCTCGGCCCCCAGGTGCAACGCACCCGGGGCGGCCAGCATGATGGGATGGTATAGCGCGAAATCCGGCCAGCCGCTTTGGTCCCATTCCAGCAGGCGGGCCAGGGCCGATGCGTCCCTCAGATCATCCGGCAGGCCCGCGGCCTGTTCCGGCGTCAGCATTTCCCAAACAATGGCGGCAGGCGCCAGCGCAGCGACGCCCTGCGCCTGAAGGCGGTGATGGGCGGGGTTGCCGTGAACCTCGCCCAGCAACACCACGTCATGGCCGACCAGATCGGCGAGGAAAGCTGCCCCCCGCTCGTCGGCATGCGCGGCCGCCCACAGTCCGGCAGCCAGTGCGCTGCCCAGTGCAAACGCCCGCATCATGCGAGAAGCTGCACCACCTCGCGCGACTGGGATTCCAGCGAGCGGCGCATCTTGCCGAACGCTGCTGCCTCGATCTGGCGGATACGCTCTTTCGACAGGCCCATCTCCTCGCCCAGCGATTCCAGGGTGCGCGGCTCTTCGCGCAGCTTGCGCTCGGCCACGATATAGCGTTCACGCTCGCTCAGCGCGCCCATTGCGGTCTTCAGCCAGCCCCGCAGTGCGGCGCGGTCATGGGCGAGTTCCACCTGATGGGCGGCCTGCTCGCCGTCATCCTCGATAGTCTCGATCCATTCGCGCCCGTCCTCGTCACCCGATTGCTGCGCGTTCAGCGACAGGTCGGACCCGGACAACCGACCCTGCATCATCTCGACATCCGCCAGAGATACGCCGATCTGATTGGCGATCCGCTCGCGCAGCTGGTGTCCGTCCAGTTCCTCGCCCATCTCGCGCGCCTCGCGCTCCAGCTGGGCCTGCACGCGGCGCATGTTGAAGAACAGCGCCTTCTGGCTGGAGGTGGACCCGGTGCGGACCATGGACCAGTTGCGCATCACATAGTCCTGGATCGATGCCTTGATCCACCAGACGGCATAGGTGGAAAAGCGCACGCCGCGGTCGGGGTCGAATTTCTCGGCGGCCTTCATCAGGCCCAGGCCCGCTTCCTGGATCAGGTCGCTCATCGGCGCGCCGTAATGGCGAAATTTCGAGGCCATGCTGATCGCCAGCCGCATATAGGCAGTGATCAGCCGGTGCAGCGCAGCCTCGTCACGCTGGTCGCGCCAGGCATAGGCCAGTTTCAATTCGGTTTCGGCGTCAAGAAGCTCGGCGCGCATGGCTTTGCGCGAGAACTGCCGCATTTCCATTCCATCCAGTGCCATGTCTTTTCTCCCGTTGTATGCAGGTTACGGCGCAACACCGGGAACGGTTCATTGACGATTTCGTAAAATTGCGTCACGGACACGAAAAAGGGGCAAAGATGTCGTATGAACTGCTTCTGGGCGATCGCGCCTTTTCCAGCTGGTCCCTGCGCGGCTGGCTGCTTTTCGAAGCCTTCGGCCTGCGCGCCGATACCCGCTCCGCCACGATCCACCGCGACGAATTCGCGCAGGCGCTGGCAGGCTTCGCGCCCGCCCGCACCGTGCCGGCACTCCGGCTGCCCGAGGGCGTGGTGGTTGCCGACAGCCTGGCGATGGCCGAGGAACTGGCCAGCCGCCAACCGGAAGCCGGCCACTGGCCAGCCGATCCGGCAGCCCGGGCCGTGGCAAGGGCGCTGGCGGCCGAGATGCATGCCAGCTTCGCCCCCCTGCGCAATCACTGCCCGATGAACCTGCGCCTGAGCTACAGCGATTGCGCCCCGCCGCAGCCGGTGCTGAACGATCTGGCGCGGCTGGAAACCCTGTGGGCCTGGGCGCGTCAGACCACCGGCAGCCCAGGCCCGTGGCTCTGCGGCGCCTATTCGGTGGCCGATGCTTTTTTCGCGCCGGTCGCGGCGCGGATCGCCGGTCATAACCTGCCGGTGGGCGCGGCAGCGCAGGCCTATGTCGAGGCTCATCTGGCGCATGGCCCCTTCCGGCGCTGGCGGGCGATGGCGCTGGTCGCCGGGCCGGATCAGCCGGTCTATCGCCGCGACTGGCCACTACGCCCCTGGCCCGGCCCCGCGCCGCTACCGGCCGAGCCCTGCGAGGGACCGGCGATCAACGCCGCCTGCCCCTATTCCGGCGAACCCGTCACCCATTTCCTGCGTCTGAGGGCAAAGGGTCAGGTGCTGGGCTTCTGCAACGCCTTCTGCCGTGACAAGACCATGGCCGATGCGGAGGCCTGGCCACAGGCGATGGCGCTACTGAAGGCGTGACAGCGCCCAGGCGGCGGCCTCGGCCACCACGGGGTCAGGGTCATCCAGCAGCGCCTGCGCGGCCGGGCGCAGCGCGGGCAGGCCGGAATTGCCGATGGCATAGAGGACGTTGCGCACGAACCGGTTGCGCCCGACCCGCTTGATGGGCGAGCCGGCGAAGCGGGCGCGAAAGCCGGCATCGTCCAGCGCCGCGAGTTCGGCCAGATCAGGAGCGGGCAGGCCGGGACCGGGCGCGTATTTCGCCTCATGCGCGGTCCGGGCGAACTTGTTCCAGGGGCAAACCGCCAGACAATCGTCGCAGCCATAGATGCGATTGCCCATCAAGGGCCGAAGTTCAGGATCCACAGGTCCCTTATGCTCGATCGTCAGGTAGGAGATGCAGCGTCGCGCGTCCAGTTGGAAGGGCGCCGGAAAGGCCCGCGTGGGGCAGATGTCCAGGCAGGCGGTGCAACTGCCGCAATGCTCGGCCTCTGGCGCGTCAGGCGGCACGTCCAGCGTGGTGAACAGCGCGCCAAGGAAGAACCAGTTGCCCAGTTTCCGGCCCAGCAGGTTGGTATGCTTGCCCTGCCAGCCTAGACCGGCGGCCTGCGCCAGCGGCTTTTCCATCACCGGGGCGGTATCGACGAAAACCTTGATCTCGCCCCCGGCGTGCCCGATCAGCCAGCGGCCCAGACGTTTCAGCCGCTTCTTGACCACATCGTGGTAATCGCGCCCCTGCGCATAGGCCGATACCAGACCGCGCCCGCGTTCTTGCAACAGCGCCAACGGGTCATGCGCAGGGGTGTAGGTTTCGGCCAGCATGACGACGGAACGCGCCTGCGGCCACAGCGTCGCCGGATCACCCCGCCAGGTCATGCGCTGGGCCATCCAGGCCATCTGCCCGTGCCGCCCGGCATCGACAAAGGCGCGCAGGCGGGCGGGCGCCTGGGGGATGGCATCGGGGCGGGTGACGCCCATGGCGGCGAACCCCTCGGCCAGGGCGCGGGCGTGCAGATCGGCTTTCAGGGTGGCGTCCGACATGCCGCCTCCTACCGCGCCCGCAGCGCCACGCGCAGCCGCGCCCAGCCACCCGGGCCGAACACCACCGACAGCGCAAAGCCGAAGGCAAAGGCCGCCAGATCGGCGATCCAGCCATGCCCGCTTTCGCCCAGCAGGCCAAAGGCCAGCCGGATCAGCAGTAGCGAGCCGATCAGCCCGAAGGCCTGCCAGCGTGCCGCGGTGTCGCCCGCCGCCTGCCAGCGCCACCAGGTCGCCGCGCCGACCAGCGCAAAGATCATCGGCATGCCACCGAAGAGCCAGGCCAGTTCATGCCCGCCCAGCACCAGGCCGAAAACCACCGCGCCGCCCAGCGTGGCGGGCACCAGCACCGCCAGCAGCCGCCAGGGGCCAAAGGGCTCGCCCACATATTTGCCCAGCGCGGCCAGCAGCACGATGACGAAAAACGCATGCACCGGCCCGCCATGGACAAAGCTGAAGGCCCCGTAGCGGATCAGGCCTTGGCGGGGGAAATGCCGGTTTTCCAGCATCACCTCCTGCACGGCGCCGGAAAAGGCGAAGCGGGTGATCGCCTCCAGCCGCCAGCCCACGGCCTGCGCGCCGCCGATCAGCCCCTGAGTGCCCAGCCAAAGCGCGGCCTCGACCCCGGCAATGGCCAGGATCAGCAGCCAGACCACGCCCGGCAGCGGGTTGATCGGTGGCGCGCTGTGGTCCGGCGCGGGGCGTTCGGTCTTTTCCTGCATTTGAGCCTTCGGTTGACGCCCTGTCAGGCGAGCGATAAGCGACTGCGGGATCATTTGCCACCACCTATACCACCACGGAGTGCCGCCCGATGACCGCGTCGACCGACCAGGCCAGCCAGAACAGCCGCTTTGCGCCGCGCATCTTTTCGGGCATCCAGCCATCGGGCGGGTTGACGCTGGGCAACTATCTTGGCGCGCTGAAGCGTTTCGTGGAAAAGCAGGACGAGGGGATAGAGACGGTCTATTGCATGGTCGACATGCATGCGATCACCGTCTGGCAGGACCCCGCCCGGCTGCGCCAGCAGACGCGCGAGGTGGCCGCAGGCTTCATCGCCGCCGGGATCGACCCCGAACGCTCGATCCTTTTCAACCAGAGCCAGGTCACGGCGCATGCAGAGCTGGCCTGGATCTTCAACTGCGTGGCCCGCATGGGCTGGATGAACCGCATGACGCAGTTCAAGGACAAGGCCGGCAAGGACAAGGAAGCCGCGTCGCTGGGCCTTTACGCCTATCCGGCGCTGATGGCCGCCGACATTCTGGCCTATCACGCCACGCATGTCCCGGTGGGCGAGGATCAGCGCCAGCATCTGGAGCTGACCCGCGACATCGCCATCAAGTTCAACCATGATTACGACGTCGATTTCTTTCCCGTGACCGAACCCCTGATCGAAGGCGCGGCAACGCGGGTGATGAGCCTGCGCGACGGCACGAAGAAGATGTCGAAATCCGACCCGTCGGACATGAGCCGCATCAACCTGACCGACGATGCCGACGCGATCGCCCAGAAGTTCCGCAAGGCCCGCACCGACCCCGATCCGCTGCCCGAGGGGCCGGACGCTCTGGAGGGGCGGGCGGAGGCGCGCAATCTGGTGAATATCTACGCCGCACTGGCGGGTGTGGAGGTGGCGCAGGTGCTGGCAGAGTATGCCGGGCAGGGTTTCGGCGCCTTCAAGCCCCGGCTGGCGGATCTGGCGGTGTCGGTGCTGTCGCCGATCTCGGCGCGGATGGGCGAGTTGATGCAGGATACGGGCGAGATCGACCGGATTCTGGGCCGGGGGGCAGAGCGGGCCGATGCCATCGCCCGGCCGATCATGGAGCAGTGCTACGATATCGTCGGCATGGTGCGTTCGCGCGGGTAAGGCCGGCAAAGGCGGC
>SKHK01000112.1 GCA_007117005.1 Paracoccaceae bacterium | reverse complement strand
TAGACCGGGCCGGTGTAATAGCCCAGGCCGCGGACGACCGACGGGTCGATGACGATGCGGTCCGCCCCATGCCCGAGGGCATCGAGCAGAGAAGCAATTTCCTCCAACTCTTCAACGCCCTGCAGGCCGATCTTGGAGTTTTTTGTCAAGTCGCGCAGGGCCGCCACCGTGGCGGCGCCGCTGTCGGCCTTGGCGGCGGTGAAGGCCAGCACCAGATCGGCTTGATCCGTGCCCAGCCCCGCCCCATCCGTGAAATCGCCGCTTTCATCGCGCCGCCCCGCGCCAAGGAGCGCGCGCACCCCATCCTCGCCCAGCCGGTCCAGCTTGTCGATGGCGCGCAGGACGATGCCGCGCTCGCGGGCGAAGCGATCCGGCTCTGCGGGGTCCAGCACGCCCGCGGCTTCCATCACGCCGTTGAGCACCTTGCGGTTGTTCACCCGCACCAGCGCGTCGCCGGCCAGCCCCAGCGCGTCGAAGGCATCGACCAGCATCGCGCAGATCTCGGCATCCGCGGCCACGGACGCGGCGCCCACCGTATCGGCATCGCATTGATAGAACTGCCGGAACCGCCCCGGCCCCGGCTTTTCGTTGCGCCAGACCGGGCCCATGGCGTAGCGGCGGTAGGGGCTGGGCAGGTCGTTGCGGTATTGCGCCGCCACACGCGCGAGTGGCGCGGTCAGGTCATAGCGCAGCGCCAGCCAGTCGCCGCCC
Organism: Paracoccaceae bacterium; assembly: GCA_007117005.1. Taxonomy (GTDB): domain Bacteria; phylum Pseudomonadota; class Alphaproteobacteria; order Rhodobacterales; family Rhodobacteraceae; genus Pararhodobacter. Next base: position 3,017 of record SKHK01000112.1, on the reverse strand, counting down.
TCCTCGCCCTCCTGCCAGGCAAAGACGCCCTCGTTGGGGCGGTCGACATCGGGCAGGAACTTGCCCAGCGCCTCGACCGTTTCCACCGCCGAGGTTTCCAGCGGGTCGAAGCCATGCGCGTGATAGACGGCGGCGATCTGCGCCAGCATCTGCTGACGCGCGACAACCTCGGCGCCGAAGTAGTCGCGAAACCCTTTCGGGGTCTCGGCGCGGGGTCTGCGGGGGGGCTTCGGCTTTGCCATGGCGGGTATGGTTCCGGGTCTGGTCCCTTGTATCGGCGCGAGGTCTAGCCCATGCCATGCAGAGGGGCAAGCAGAGGGGAGCGGCCATGGATGACAGGGTGACGGGCTGCGAGGAGCGCATCGCGCATCTGGAACGGGTGGCGGGCGATCTGAGCGATCAGGTGCACGCGCAGGAAGGCCGGATCGCCGCGCTCGAACGGCAGCTGGCGCTGCTGCTGACGCGCGAGGCGGAACGGGCGGCGGATGCGGGCAGCGCGGTGGTGCTGGGTGACGAGCGGCCGCCGCATTGGTAGCGCCGTGCCGGGTGTTTCCGGGTCACACCGGCAAAAGGGGGGGGCGCTGCCCCCAGGCGGCTGCGCCGCCTTCCCCCGGGATATTTTTCGGACAGACGATGGGGCGAAAGCGGGCTTTGGCGAAAGCGAAAGGGGCGGCCCGAAGGCCGCCCCTGACATATGCTGTGCCGGATGGCAGGGCTTACATCATGCCGCCCATGCCGCCCATGCCGCCCATGTCGGGGGCGCCGCCGCCAGCGGGCTTCGGCTCGGGCTTGTCGGCGATCATCGCTTCGGTGGTGACCAGCAGACCGGCGACCGAGGCCGCGTCTTCCAGCGCCGTGCGCACCACCTTGGCCGGGTCGATCACGCCGAACTTGAACATGTCGCCATATTCTTCGGTCTGCGCGTTGAAACCGAACTTCAGGTCGTCGCTTTCACGGATCTTGCCGGCGACCACGGCCCCGTCGACGCCCGCGTTCTCGGCGATCTGACGCAGCGGAGCCTCCAGCGCGCGGCGCACGATGGCGATGCCGGCATCCTGGTCGCTGTTCTCGCCCGTCAGACCGGCCAGCGCCTTGGCGCCCTGAACCAGCGCCACGCCACCGCCGACGACGATGCCTTCCTGCACCGCGGCGCGGGTCGCGTTCAGCGCGTCATCGACGCGGTCCTTGCGCTCCTTCACCTCGATCTCGGTGGAGCCGCCGACGCGGATCACGGCCACGCCGCCCGCGAGCTTGGCCAGGCGTTCCTGCAGCTTCTCGCGGTCGTAGTCGCTGCTGGTTTCCTCGATCTGCTGGCGAATCTGGGTGACGCGGGCCTCGATCTCGGCCTTGTCGCCATTGCCGTCGATGATGGTGGTGTCGTCTTTCTTGATCTCCACCTTCTTGGCGGTGCCCAGCATGTCCAGGGTCACGTTTTCCAGCTTCATGCCCAGGTCTTCGCTGATCACCTGACCACCGGTCAGGATGGCGATGTCCTGCAGCATGGCCTTGCGACGATCACCGAAGCCCGGCGCCTTGACGGCCGCGATCTTCAGACCGCCGCGCAGCTTGTTGACCACCAGCGTGGCCAGCGCCTCGCCCTCGACATCCTCGGCCACGATCACCAGCGGCTTCTGGCTCTGGATCACCGATTCCAGCAGCGGCACCATCGGCTGCAGCGACGAGAGCTTTTTCTCGTGCAGCAGGATGTAGGCGTCTTCCATCTCGGCGATCATCTTGTCCGGGTTGGTGACGAAATAGGGGCTCAGGTAGCCGCGGTCGAACTGCATGCCCTCGACGACTTCGACATCGGTCTCGGTGCCCTTGTTCTCCTCGACGGTGATGACACCCTCGTTGCCGACCTTCTGCATGGCGTCGGCGATCATGCGGCCGATCGTGGCCTCGCCATTGGCCGAGATGGTGCCGACCTGGGCGACCTCGTCGCTGTCGGCGACCGGGCGGGCCGAACCGCGGATCTGCTCGACTACCTTGGCAACGGCGGTGTCGATGCCGCGCTTCAGGTCCATCGGGTTCATGCCGGCGGCGACGGACTTCATGCCCTCACGCACGATGGCCTGGGCCAGCACGGTGGCGGTGGTGGTGCCGTCGCCGGCCTCGTCATTGGTGCGGCTGGCCACTTCCTTGACCATCTGCGCGCCCATGTTCTCGAACTTGTCGGACAGTTCGATCTCCTTGGCGACGGTCACGCCGTCCTTGGTGATGCGCGGGGCGCCGAAGGACTTGTCGATCACCACGTTGCGGCCCTTGGGGCCCAGCGTGGTCTTGACAGCGTCGGCCAGGATGTTGACGCCCTTCAGCATGCGGTCGCGGGCGTCGGTGTTGAACTTGACTTCCTTGGCAGCCATGATGGATGCTCCTGAATTGGTATGGATGTTCAGAGGGTTGGCTTGATCCGGACGATCAGTTGATGATGCCCAGGATGTCGCTTTCCTTCATGATCAGCAGTTCTTCGCCATCGACCGTCACCTCGGTGCCGGACCACTTGCCGAAGAGAACGCGGTCACCGGCCTTGACCGCCGGTGCGATCAGCTCGCCGGAATCCTTGCGCGCGCCCTCGCCGACCGAGATGATCTCGCCCTCGGCGGGCTTTTCCTTGGCGCTGTCGGGGATGATCAGGCCGCCCTTGGTCTTTTCGTCGCTTTCGACGCGACGTACCAGCACACGGTCATGAAGTGGTTTGAAAGCCATCTGCGAACGCTCCCTAAGGTTGCAGTGATTTGCCTGTTTTGGCACTCGCCATCTGTGAGTGCCAACAGAGCGCTATCTAGGAAGACGCTAACCGCCTGTCAACACCCTGCCGGCATGATTGGGTGATTGCGGACCACCCGGCGCGGGGCTACGCTGCAGTCAACAGATGGCAGGACTTGGAGACAGGCAAATGACGGGTTCCTTGCATGTAAGGCTGGCCTGGCTGGGGGCGGCGCTGGGCGCGGTGCTGGTCATCGCGCAGGGCTTCTACACCATCCCCGCGCGCATGGCAGAGGGCGGCGGCATCTGGC
>SKHK01000222.1 GCA_007117005.1 Paracoccaceae bacterium | reverse complement strand
TGGCGCGTCTGAGCCCCAACACCCGCGAGGCGCTGCTGTTGCGCAGCATCGAGGAATTCAGCCACGCAGAGATCGGTCAGATCATGCAAATCAGCACGGAAAGGGCCGAAGAGCTGATCGCCACCGCCTATCGCGAAATGGCCAACGGAATTTTCGGCAAGGTCATGGTCATCGAGGACAAACTCTTGATCGCGCTGGACATTCTCAACATCGTCTCTGACATGGGGCACACGGTTACGGGCATCGCGCGCACCCGGGACGCGGCCGTCGCGCTGGGCCGGGAAACGCGCCCGGACCTGATTCTCGCCGATATCCAGCTTGCCGATAATTCGTCCGGCATCTACGCCGTGCGGGACCTGATGCCGGAAGCGCCGGAGGTTCCGGTCATCTTCATCACCGCCTTCCCTGATCGGTTGCTGACCGGCGAACGGCCCGAACCCGCCTTTCTGATCACGAAACCGTTTTCACCAGATCAGGTGCGCTCGGCGGTGTCGCAGGCCATGTTCTTTGCATCGACGCAAACCCTGAACGATTAAGTCCGTCCCCGGCTAAGCCCGCCCCCGGTTAACCCCCGCCGGCATGGTTTCGGCCACTGGTGGCGCCGCTCGCCCTGCCCGGTCCGGGCGGGCAGGACCGTCAGGAAAGCCCCGGTTCGGACCGGGGCTTTCGACATTCGCGCGATCAGTCCTCTGGCGGCGTCTCTTGCGGTTCGATGACAGACGGGGCGCCATCGGGCTGCGCGTCCGGCGTGGCCGGGGCGCCGGTGGCCGGGACGCCTTCCTCGGGCACGATCCGGGCGGGGTCGGCGGGCGGTTCCGGCGTGTCGGTCACGGCGGTGTAGCCCAGGTACGCCAGGAACAGGACAAGGACCAGCAGCAGGACCGCCCCGATACCGGCAAGCGGACCGAAGTGGCGTTTCTTCTGCTTTTTCTGATCAGTATCCGGTGCGGACATGGTATCTCCTTTCATCCAGGCGGGTCGCCGTCATGCGTCTTGATGCGACCCGCTCTGACCTCTTTTGTTTGCATGGAAAGATCGAAAACCGCGTCCGTGCTCGGACGCCATGCCCTGACAGCCGCATCATTCCCGGTGACAGAGGCAAGCGGCTACGCCCATGCGTAACGTGTCAACGCATGCAAGGCCGATCGGTTTCAGGATGCGCCGAAATCCATTCACTGGCGCAGATTCACTCGGCGGCGATGCTCTCGGTGACAAGGAACCTTCCACCGGCTGCGACGTTCCATGATGAAGCCCCGGTGCCGAGCCGGCCTTGACTGACAGGTCGCCGGGCTGGGGCGAAAGTCTGGAGGACATGATGCGAAAACTGATGATGACCACGGCAATCGTTGCGGCCAGCGCGGCGGGCGCGATGGCACAAGGTATCAGCCCGGGTGCGCAACAGGATGAAGGACCCGCCGTTGCAACGGCCACGCTGGCGCACAGCGGCGCCAAACACGATCATGGCACCGCCGACCGCCAAGGGGATGATCATGGCGTCGACGCCGACGGCGCCGCCACCGAAGAGGGGCGCGCGGGCAGCCCAGGCGGACTTGCCGAGGCGCCCGCCGGCTTTACCCCGGTCGAGCCCGACGCGGTGAGCGAGGCGCATCTGCTGGGCGCCTCCGCCCATGACGCGATGGGCGACGAGATCGGCACCGTGAGCGAGGTTCTTGTCGATGACGAGGGCCGCCCGCAGGAAGTGATCGTCAATGTCGGGGCGTTTCTTGGGCTTGAGACCCGCAGTGTCGCGCTGGATCTCAACGGCAGCGAGGTGCTGCAGGGCCAGGGGGAGCGGGTGACCCGGCTTCATCTGCCGCTCACGCGGGCGCAACTGGAATCGCTGCCCGAACACGACGGGTGACGGGCCAACGCCCCCCGCCCAAAACCTGGAACCCCGCGCCGCGCGATACGGTGCGGGGTTTTCCTTTCGTCACGGTCGATTGTGATCAGCAGCTTGTCGCCACGGCCACATGCAGCAGGGTAAAGAGCGTGGCCGCCAGTCCGATCCATGCGCCGGCCCGCGGCAATTGGCGCGTCAGCCCTTTGTCGTCGGCAGTGGGCAGACGGGTCAGCAGAAAGGCACCCGCGGCCAGCGTGGCCAGCCAGCCGGCCCAGAGCGCGGCACGGTGCAGGTCGAGCCCGGCTGCCAGCGCGGTTTCGGGCCAATCCAGCGCGCAGCCGGCGCCGTGCAGGGCGTAGACGCCGGCAAAGCCCACCGCCCAGATGCCCGGCCCGGCCAGTGACAGGGCCAACCACCTCATGCGCCGATCCCCAGCGCCAGAATAGCCGAGACGGGCGCGGTGACGGCGGCGAAGTCCTGCCAGAGCCGCCATGTCGGCAGGGCGCCGGCATGGCGGGCGGTGATCTCACCCCGCCGCGCCTGATCCAGCAAGAAAGCCGCGAAGCCCGCGCCGATCAGCGCGTGCAGACCGGCATAACCGGCCAGCACGCCGCGCAGCGCGTCGCGGGCGTGCTGCGTCGGGTCATCCATATGCGTACCGGCCAGCACCGCCAGCGCGACCAGCGCGCCGGCATTGGCCATCAGCCCGGCAAAGGCCGCGCCCGCCGGCCTGCGCCCCACCAGCCGTGCGGCCAGCGCGCCAAGAACCGGCAGAGCCGCCGCCGCCGCAAGCCAGGGCAGCGCCTCGGCCCCGATCTCGGCCACAGGCCCTGGCCAGCCAGAGGCCACGACCGACAGATAGCCCGCGCCAAAGACCAGCGAGGCAAAGAGCGTCCCGTTGGCCACCAGCAGGCAGATCGAGCCCGACCAGCCCAGCGTGCGGCGGCGCAAACCCTGCTCGGGCAGGTCCAACCCCGGCGCCACGGGTATCGGCTCTGGCCTGACATCGCGCACCATGCCGCGCCCCCAGACCCAGATCAGCGCCGCCACCAGCATCAGCGGCAGGGGCGTCAGCGCGTATAGGCCCGCCAGCATCAGCAGCACGAAGCCCCCGATCGCCGCCGACAGCACCAGCGGCAGCGCGGTGTTGCCCGGCAGGATCGCCACATGGTCAGGCCGCCCCCCGGCCATCGAGGTGACCAGAAACTCGCGCCGCCCGCGCGGGGCGCCGGGCAGCAACCCCTCGCCGCGCGCCAGCGGCAGGATCGTGTCAGCCGCGCTGCGGCCCAGATGCCGCGGCCCGGGGATCGCGGCGAAAGTGTAGCTGGGCGCGGGCAGCGGCATCGCCCAGTCCAGCGTCGGCGCGCGCCAAGGGTCGCGGCGCTGCTTTTGGCCCATGGTGGCCTGCAGGGTCAGATCCAGCACGAAAAGAGCGAAGCCGATGGTCATCACGAAACCGAAGATCGAGGAGGTCAGGTTCAGCCAGACCCATTCGGGGTTGTCGGGATAGATATTGATCCGCCGGGGCATGCCGATCAGCCCGGTCAGATGCATGATGAAAAAGGTGCCGTGAAAGCCGACCAGGATCACCCAGAAGGCGGCCTCGCCCAAGCCCCGGATCCGCGCCCGCCCGGTGATCTGCGGCAACCACCACACGGCCGCGGCCATCATCGGAAAGACGAAGCCGCCGATCAGCACATAATGCAGATGCGCGGTGACAAAGGCCGTGTCATGCGCCTGCCAGTTGAACGGCACCACAGCCAGCATCACGCCCGTAAGCCCGCCCATCACGAAAGTCAGAAAGAAGCCGAGGATGTGATACATCGGCAGAACCAGTTCCGGCCGCCCTTTCCACATCGTGCCGATCCAGGCGAAGACCTGCACCACCGTCGGCAC
>SKHK01000025.1 GCA_007117005.1 Paracoccaceae bacterium | reverse complement strand
TTGATCAGCGTCACCAGCGCGTCGAACTGCGCCGGCGCCGGCAGGGAAAGCGGGACAGGGATCTCCGCTCCGGGCACCTGTGGCATCGCGGCTGGACGCGCCGGGGCGCCGGAAGACACCGTGACAGGACGAGGCTGTGCAACCGGCGTGGCATGGGCGATCTGGACAGGGGCGAACATGGTCTGACATCCCGGGGCGATTTCGTTAACCCTTTGTCAACCGACAATGCGTCGGCACTTGGCGCGCAATCGGGCGAAAAGATGGTTAATTGCGGCTTAACCGTGACAAGGGAGCGCGGAACGGCAGCACCCTGCCCCGGCAGCACAGTTGACCGAAGGGGTGATTCAGGCTACACGCCACGCAGGCCAAGGTGCCTGACCGACCGCTGCGGGACGCACAGAGACCGGCGCCCCTTCACCCCTTACGGCCCGATGCCGTAACGAACGGACGTACATGACAAAATTCTCTGACCTGAAGCTGGACCCCAAGGTCCTGAAAGCCATTGCCGAAACCGGCTATGAGACCCCCACCCCCATTCAGGCCCAGGCGATTCCGCCCGCGCTGGAGGGGCGCGACGTGCTGGGCATTGCCCAGACCGGCACGGGAAAGACCGCTTCCTTTACCCTGCCGCTGATTACCCGGCTGACCCGCGGGCGGGCGCGCGCACGCATGCCGCGCAGCCTGGTGCTGGCGCCGACGCGCGAACTGGCCGCCCAGGTGGCCGAGAATTTCGACGCCTATGCCAAACACACCCGCCTGACAAAGGCACTGCTGATCGGTGGTGTGTCCTTCGGCGAACAGGACAAGCTGATCGACCGCGGTGTCGATGTGCTGATCGCCACACCCGGCCGCCTGCTGGACCATTTCGAACGCGGCAAGCTGCTGCTGACGGGCGTCGAGGTGATGGTGGTCGACGAGGCCGACCGCATGCTGGACATGGGTTTCATCCCGGATATCGAGCGCATCTTCTCGCTGACGCCCTTCACCCGGCAGACCCTGTTCTTTTCCGCCACCATGGCGCCAGAGATCGAGCGGATCACCAACCAGTTCCTGGCCAGCGCGGTGAAGGTGGAAGTGGCGCGCCAGTCTACCACGTCCGAGACGATCGAACAGGCGTTGATCGAATTCACCCCCTCGCGCCGGGACCGCGCCTTTGCCGAGAAACGCGCCCTGCTGCGCGCCCTGATCGACCGCGAGGGTGAGGCGCTGAAAAACGCAATCATCTTCTGCAACCGCAAGATCGATGTCGATGCTGTGGCCAAGTCCCTGAAAAAGCATGGCTATGACGCGGCGCCCATTCACGGCGACCTTGACCAGTCGGTGCGCACCCGCACGCTGGAGGGCTTCCGCGACGGGACGCTGCGCTTTCTCATCGCCTCGGATGTGGCGGCGCGCGGGCTGGATATTCCGGCGGTCAGCCATGTCTTCAACTTCGATGTGCCCAGCCATGCCGAGGATTATGTGCACCGGATCGGCCGCACCGGCCGCGCCGGGCGCGAGGGCAAGGCCATGACCCTGTCCGCGCCCTCGGACGAGAAGTACCTGACGGCGATCGAACACATGCTGCAGACGACCCTGCCGCGTGGCACGGCGCCGGGCGCAGGGCCGAACACGGGTTCGGACACAGGCAGCAAGCAACCGCAAACTGCGCGCGAGCCGTCAAGGGAAAGCCGCGAACGTGGCAAGGCGGCGCCCCGGCAGCAGACCGTGCCCGAACCGGCCGCCTCCGCACAGCAGCCCAAGCCCAAGCCCCAGCAGGCCCAACCCCAGCCCGAACTGGCACCAGAGGCCGCCCGGAATGCGTCAGGCGACCGGAACATCGGCCGCGGGCGCGACAATCGGCGCGGCCGCAATGACCGGGACCGGGAGCAGGTGGTCGGCATGGGCGACCATGTCCCCGACTTTCTGTTGCGTGCCTTCCGCGCTTGAATTCAACGCCTTGCCGGGCGAAACTCAGAAATCGGGCGCCAGCGCGTCCGATTTGCCACCCTCTGGCAGCAGCGACAGCGTGGCCTGCGCCCGCGGCAAGGTGTCGCGGATCCGGACCTCAAGACGCTGATGCAGACAGCGCAGAGCCGTCAGATCGGCGACCTGCACACTCAGCACGGCCTCCGCCCGGTAATGATTCGGCTGGCGATGCAGGCGCAACACGCTGACATCGCGCACCGCGACCTCGTCCTGCAACACCGCCAGCACGGCCAACGACTCTGTTTCATCCGCGCGATCAAGCAACTGGTCGATCCCGCGCCGCCCCAGCCGCCAGGCCGTGACGCCCAGCAGCACGGCTACGGCAATGGTCGCCAACGTGTCGGCCACGGGCCAGCCCTGATGCGCCAGCAAGAGACCGCACAACACCATAAGAGAAGACAGCGCATCGGTGCGGAAATGCGAGGCATTGGCCTCCAGCGCGATACTGTCGGTCTGCCGGGCAACACGCGAAAGGTATGCCCCGCGCGCCCAGTCAACCGCCACCGCACCCAGCACAACGGCAAGGTACCACGGTTCCACCATCACCTCACTTACGCCAAACAGCAGTTTCTGACCGGCAAGATACAGAATACAGGCGGCGATGATCGCCAGAAACGCGGCCTCGATCAGCGCGGCCAGCGCCTCTGCCCGCGCGCGCCCGAAGGTCCAGACCGGGTCTGCCGGGCGTCCGGACACCATCACCACGGCCAGCGTGACCAGCGTGACCACCACGTCGATCAACCCCTGCAACGCATCGGCGATCAACGCCAACGATCCGGAAAGCACCCCGACAACCAGCTTGCCCAGGGTCAGCACCACCGTGACCACGGTAGAGCCCGCAGCCACCATCACCTTGTGGAACTGTCTGCTCGACGCGCTTTCGGCCATCGCCCGGCCGGTATCGGCACTGATATCGCTCATCGCATCCTGACCTGCGTTCGGACCCTCCTTAGCGGGCACTGTTTCGCAGATGATTCTGTCAGAAATGCGGAAGGAATCGCCTGATCAGTTCAGGCTCGCCTGACGCCGCTGCCAGCGCGCCGCCGTCACCGCAGGCTCCAGGCTCATCCTGCCCACGATGGTCTCCATCGCCGAGTTAGAGGTGCCGTCCGCATTCAGGTCGGCAGAGACCGTGACCCGGTCAGAGTCCTCGATATCCCTGGATTCCAGCGAGACGTCAGATGCAAACCGGCCTCGGCAAAGCCCTGCAGCATAAGCGCGCGCACATGCGCCTCTTGCGCGTGACGGCAAACGATCTCAACCTCATACTCTGCTGAAATCTCGGTTGTTTCAATCGGCTGACGGTTCAGCAACCGGGCCAGCGGGCGCAGCGCCAGATTGACGAAGACCACCAGCGTGGTCATCAGAAGCGCGAAATCCCAGGCCCCGGCCCCCGCCAGCATCCCCACAGAAGCCGAACACCACAGCGTTGCCGCCGTGTTCAGGCCCCGGACATTGAACCCCTCGCGGAAGATGATGCCGGCCCCCAGAAAGCCGATGCCGGAAACAATCTGCGCGGCAACCCTGGTGGGGCTTATCTCATCGGGAAAGATCGCGGCGAAGACGACAAAACTGGCCGCGCCCAGGGCGACCAGTGTGTTGGTGCGCAGCCCCGCCAGCCGCTGACGCCACTGACGTTCCATGCCCACCGCCGCGCCACAGGCCAATGCCACCGCAAGATTCAATGCGGCTGCCTCAAGTTCGATCGCCATCCCAGCCTCCTGATGCTCTTTCCGTCACCGCACCGACACATGCGGCCTATGCGCCAGGGACGCTTTTCGCTGCTTCCTACCTGCGTTAGGGTTCGCAGATGTTTACCATCGAACACGAATTCGACGCCACCGTCGTCACCCTGGTGGATGAGGGCACCGTCCCCCTCCAGGAGGACATCATCGTGACCGCCTTTGCCGAATGCGTCACGGTCGAACAGTATGATGCCCAAAGCGACAGCGTGATGAAGATCACCCTTTCGCCACGTCAGGTGCAGGAATTGCGCGCCGCCCTCAACCTGCCGGAGGGAATGTATCGCCTGCGCAAGACTGGAAACGAAGAAACAGAAGACCCCGGTGAGCCTGGAAATAGATGACTTGGGCGAGACAGATGTATGACAACAAATGTCATGCAATATGAAATCTCTGCAAGCCCCTGTTTTATAACAGTTAGTTACCAAGCGCACGCATCATGACCGCGCGGTCAACATTGCCGCCAGAGGCCATGACGATGACCGGTTCATCATCCGCGCGGCGCTCGTCGGGACAGAAGAGCGCTGCGGCGAGGGCCACTGCACCGCCTGGCTCCAGAACCAGTTTCAGCCGGTCATGCGCCAGTGCCATGGCGCGCAGCACCGCATCCTCGCTGACCGCCAGCCCCGGTCCGCATAACCGCTGCAGGACCGGCCAGGTCAATGCGCCCGGCGCCGGCGTGACGATGGCATCGCAGATCGATCCGGAAAGGCGCGCATTCGGCACCACCCGACCGGTCGCCAGGGCCTGCGTCACGTCGTCGAACCCTTCGGGCTCGACCGGCCGGACCCTGAGCCCGGGCGCGACGGCCTCCAGCGCCAACCCCATGCCGGCGGTCAGGCCACCGCCGCCGCAAGGCACCAGAACGTCCGCCCGCGTCACGCCCAGCGCCGCCGCCTGTTCGGCCAGCTCCAGCCCGGCCGTGCCCTGCCCGGCGATCACCTCTGCCATGTCGAAGGGCTTGATCAGCGCATAACCCCGATCCGCGGCCAGCCGCGCACCGATCGCATCCCGGTCCTCGGTATCCCGGTCATAAAGAACGACGGTCGCGCCAAGGGCGCGCGTGTTCTCGACCTTCAGCTGCGGGGCATCGGCGGGCATCACCACAACCGACGGCACCCCCCATTCGCGGCAGGCCAGTGCCACCGCTTGCGCATGGTTCCCGGAAGAGAACGCCACCACACCCGGCGGGTCCAGCGCCGCGACGGCATTGCGCGCACCGCGATACTTGAAGGCGCCGGTATGCTGCAGGCACTCGGCCTTGATCAGGACAGGGCGGCCAGCGATGGCGTCAAGGAACGGCGAGGTCAGCATCGGCGTGACCCGCGCATGGCCGCGCAACCGCGTCGCGGCAGCCCTGATCGCCGAAATGTCTGTCATATAAGAAGACCCAGAAACCTGTTGATTACCCGTAATGATTCCGGTTCATCCAGGAAGGGGATATGCGCCCTGTCGGGCACTTCGCCATAGATCATGTCCGGGCAGCGTTCCATCATCTCGTCGGCGACGGACTGGGTCAGCAAATCGGAATTGGCGCCGCGGATCAGGGCCAGGGGTTTGGCGGTGCAACGCTCGAACATCGGCCACAAATCGCCGCCCTGCGCATCCAGCGCCTTCAGAAAGGCCAGACGCAGGGCCGGGTCGTAATTGATGTCCAGCCCCTGTTCGGTCTGGATGAAATGGCGGCGCGCCTCTTCCATCCAGCGGCCGGGCGGCACATTGGCAAAGCCGGTGGCGAAGCGCTCCAGGGCGATTGCGGCCTCGGCATGGGTGCGCGCATTGGGGCGCCGGCCTATGTAATCGCGGATGCGCTCCAGCCCCAGCGGGTCCAGCACCGGCCCCACATCGTTCAGAATCAACCCGCGCACCCGATCCGGTGCCGTGGCGCCAAGGAACATGCCGATGATCCCACCGCGCGACGTACCCAGAATGGCGGCGCTGTCCAGACCAAGATGGTCCAGCAGGGCCAAAGCGTCGGCGCCTTCCTGAGGCACGGTATAGCTGTCCTCGCCCGTCCAGTCCGACTGCCCGCGGCCACGATAATCCAGCCTGATCATCCGCAAGGGAGGCAGATGAGGCGCGACATAATCGAAATCGCTGCCGTTACGGCTCAGACCCGCGAGGCACAACAGCGGGATCCCGTTCCCCTCATCCGTGTAATGAAGCCTGGCCCCATCGGCGGCGGTGAATGTCGGCATGGCGTCCCCCTGATCTGCGTTAGGAGCATAAGAACACGGCTGAAAGGGGCCGACAATGGGCAGAGCCATGCGGCAAGGGCTGCGCAACCAGGCGTCAAACCAGGCCAATTTGCCTTACATTTAATGCCTTACATTACTGGTTTTTATTTTCAATCAATATCTTGCGGATCGCTTTTGCATTTCGCCAAAGACAACTGTGCACCGCAAGGAAAGGTGATCCGCATCCAGTCAGACAGAAGAAACCCCGCCAGTGGCGGGGTTCCGGCATTCATCAAAAGCTGCGTGAGGATCAGCCGGCCGAGGCCGGCTCGCGCTTGCCCTTGTCGGTATAGATCATCAACGGGCGCGCGGCTGAGTTGACCGCTTCCTCGTTCACGACCACTTCGCTGACATCATCCATGCCCGGCAGTTCGAACATGGTATCCAGCAGGATATCCTCCATGATCGAACGCAGGCCGCGGGCCCCGGTCTTGCGCGCGATCGCGCGCTTGGCGATGGCGCGCAATGCCTCGTCGGTAAAGGTCAGTTCCACATCCTCGATCGCGAAGAGGCGTTGGTACTGCTTGACCAGGGCATTCTTCGGCTCGGTCAGGATGGTGACCAGCGCATCCTCGTCCAGATCGGTCAGTGTCGCCACAACCGGCAGACGGCCCACGAATTCGGGGATCAGGCCGAATTTCAGCAGATCCTCCGGTTCCAGCGATTTCAGCGTATCGCCGATGGTGCGCAGCGATTCATCCTTCACATCGGCGCCGAAGCCGATGGCTGACCCCTTGCCGCGCTGCGCGATGATCCGGTCCAGACCGGCAAAGGCGCCGCCGCAGATGAACAGGATGTTCGTGGTGTCCACCTGCAGGAATTCCTGCTGCGGATGCTTGCGCCCGCCCTGCGGCGGGACAGAGGCGACAGTCCCCTCCATCAGCTTCAGGAGCGCCTGCTGCACCCCCTCGCCAGAGACATCGCGGGTGATCGAAGGGTTGTCCGACTTGCGCGTGATCTTGTCGACCTCGTCGATATAGACGATGCCGCGCTGGGCCCGTTCGACATTGTATTCACTGGCCTGCAGAAGCTTCAGGATGATGTTCTCCACATCCTCGCCGACATAGCCGGCCTCGGTCAACGTGGTCGCGTCGGCCATGGTGAAAGGCACATCGAGGATGCGCGCCAGGGTCTGCGCCAGCAGCGTCTTGCCGCAGCCGGTGGGGCCGATCAGCAGGATGTTGGATTTCGAAAGCTCCACCTCGCCGGATTTGCCGGAATGGTTCAGCCGCTTGTAATGGTTGTGCACGGCGACCGAGAGCACGCGCTTGGCATGTTCCTGACCGATCACGTAGTCGTCCAGCACGGTGCAGATCTCGCGCGGGGTGGGCACGCCGTCGGTGGCCTTCAGCCCCGCGCCCTTCGTCTCTTCGCGGATGATATCCATGCACAGCTCGACGCATTCATCGCAGATGAACACGGTCGGCCCCGCGATCAGCTTTCGCACTTCATGCTGGCTCTTGCCGCAGAATGAGCAATACAGCGTGTTCTTGCTGTCGCTACCAGAAGATTGAGCCATTCCTGTCTCCGTGCTCGTTAGATCGGTCGCGCGGCTTTCTGGCGAGCCTTTGCCGAAAGCCTAGGGCAGGCGGCGCGGGGGGGCAATGCCGAATTTGCCCTGCCCACCCGCGGCCATCGGCCCCGGCCTTATTCCTTGGCGTCTTCGGCGGCCGCGCGGCTTTCCACGATCTCGTCGATCAGGCCCCAGTCACGGGCCTTTTCGGCGGTCATGAAATTGTCCCGCTCCAGCGCCTTTTCCACCGTCTCATAGTCCTGACCGGTATGTTTTACGTAAATGTTGTTGAGGCGCTCTTTCAGTTCCAGAATCTCGCGCGCATGGATCGAGATGTCGGTCGCCTGGCCCTGGAACCCGCCGGAGGGCTGGTGCACCATCACCCGGCTGTTGGGCAGGGAAAAGCGCATACCCTTTTCGCCCGCGCACAGCAGGAGCGACCCCATCGAGGCCGCCTGCCCCACCACCAGCGTCGACACCTTCGGTTTGATGTATTGCATGGTGTCATAGATCGACAGGCCGGATGACACCACGCCACCGGGCGAGTTGATGTACATCGAGATTTCCTTGGACGGGTTTTCCGCCTCCAGATGCAGCAATTGCGCAACGATCAGCGTGGCCATGCCGTCATGCACCGGCCCCGTGACGAAGACGATACGTTCCTTCAGCAGGCGAGAGAAGATGTCATAGGCACGCTCGCCCCGGCTGGTCTGTTCGACCACCATGGGCACCAGGTTCATGTAGGTCTCGACGGGGTCACGCATGGCTCGGCCTCTCTTGCGGGTCTGTCCGGCCTTGGTGCCGGTGCTCGGTGCAGACTTAGCCCGCCACCAGACCCCCCGCAAGGGGCGCGGGCCGACCCCTGCGCCGGTCATGCCCGCTGGATGCATGGTCCCGCGCGATCTGGCCCTGCCGGGTGGTGGACAAGCGGGGCTAGAACGTGTTCGATACCGCCATTCGCGGCCCCGAAGACGAAAGCGACAAGATGCCCTCACAGCCCGCGCTGGACCTGTCCCCGCCCGTATCGGACCGCGTGGCGAAGACCACTTGTTACATGTGCGCCTGCCGTTGCGGGATCAATGTGCACATGAAGGGTGATCAGGTCGCCTATATCGAGGGCAACCGCGACCATCCGGTGAACAAGGGCGTGCTTTGTGCCAAGGGCTCTGCCGGGATCATGCAGCATCTTTCGCCCGCCCGGCTGCGCGCGCCGCTCAAACGCGTGGGCCCGCGCGGGTCCGGCGCGTTTCAGGAAATCACCTGGGAAGAGGCGCTGCAGACAGCGGTGGACTGGCTGAAGCCGCTGCGGGAAACGGCGCCGGAGAAGCTGGCCTTCTTCACCGGGCGCGATCAGTCGCAAAGCTTTACCGGCTGGTGGGCGCAGGCCTACGGCACGCCCAACTGGGCCGCGCATGGGGGGTTCTGTTCGGTCAACATGGCTGCCGCCGGCATCTACACCATGGGCGGGGCGTTCTGGGAATTCGGCCAGCCGGACTGGGAGCGCACGAAGCTGTTCATCCTTTTCGGCGTGGCCGAGGATCATGACAGCAACCCCATCAAGATGGGCCTGGGTCGGCTGAAGGCGCGCGGTGCCCGTGTGATCGGGGTGAACCCGGTACGATCGGGCTACAACGCCGTGGCCGATGACTGGTTCGGCATCACGCCGGGCACGGATGGCCTGTTCATCCTGTCGCTGATCCATGTGCTGATGGGCGCGGGCAAGATCGATCTGGATTATCTGATCCGCTATACCAACGCGCCTTACCTGGTGAATGGCGAGGATGGCGCCGAAAAAGGCCTGTTCCTGCGCAATGAGGCCGGCACGCCGCTGGTCATCGATCGCCGCACCGGCCAGCCCGCGCCCTGGGACGGCGAAGGCGTGCAACCGGACCCGGCGGCCGAATGGCAGGGCCACCGCACCGTCCTGCACCACATGGCCGCGCGCTACCTCTCGCCCAAATACGCGCCCGAGGCCGTGGCCGAGCGCTGCGGCATCCCCGCGCCGCGCATTCGCGCGCTGGCGGCGGAACTGGCGCGCGTGGCATTCGAGGAAGAAATCACCATCGACCAGCCCTGGACGGATTTTCGCGGCCAGCGGCATGAACGCATGACCGGCCGGCCCGTGGCCTTTCACGCCATGCGCGGCATCTCGGCCCATTCCAACGGGTTCCAGACGGCCCGCGCGCTGCATGTCCTGCAGATCCTGCTGGGGTCGGTCGAAACCCCCGGCGGCTTCCGCTTCAAGCCGCCCTACCCCAAACCGCCCGAGGCCCACCCCCGCCCCCATGCCGACCACGCGCCGGGCAAGCCGCTGGACGGGCCGCATCTGGGCTATCCGCTGGGCCCGGAACACCTGCTGCTGCATGACGACGGCACGCCCCGCCGCATCGACAAGGCCTTTACCTGGGAAAACCCGCTTTCGGCCCATGGCATGATGCAGATGGTCATCGCCAATGCCCATGCGGGCGATCCTTACCGCATCGACACGCTGTTTCTCTACATGGCGAACATGGCCTGGAACTCGTCGATGAACACCTCCGCCGTGATGGAGATGCTCACCGATACCGACGAAAACGGCGACTACATCATCCCCCGCATCATCTATTCCGACGCCTATTCGTCAGAGATGGTGGCGTTTGCCGACCTGATCCTGCCGGATACCACCTATCTGGAACGCCACGACTGCATCAGCCTGCTGGACCGGCCGATCTGCGAGGCCGAGGCCCTGGGCGATTCCATCCGCTGGCCCGTGGTCGAACCGGACAGGCCCGGGCATGAAGGCGTCCGCCCTTTCCAGTCGGTGCTGCTGGACCTTGGCCACCGCCTCGGCCTGCCGGGCATGGTGGCCGATGACGGCAGCCCGCAGTTCCGCGACTACGCCGATTACATCGTCAACCACCAGCGCCGCCCCGGCGTCGGCCCGCTGGCCGGCTGGCGGGGGCCGGATGGCACAGGGGTGGGCCGCGGCGCACCGAACCCGGACCAGCTGCAGCGCTATATCGACAATGGCGGCTTCTTCACCGACCATATCCCGAAAGACGCGCAGTTCTTCAAACCCTGGAACGCGGCCTATCAGGACTGGGCGGTGGACCGCGGCCTCTACGACAGCCCGCAACCCTATCTCTTCAACCTCTGGCTCGAACCGCTGGCGAAGTTCCAGCGCGCCGCCGAAGGGCACGGCCCCCACCAGCCGCCGGACCACCTGCGCGCCCGGATCACGGAAACGCTCGATCCGCTGCCGATCTGGTACCCGCCCTTCGAGGAAGCCCTGACAGACCCCACCGAATACCCGCTCCACGCGCTGACCCAGCGGCCGATGGCGATGTATCATTCCTGGGGGTCGCAAAACGCCTGGCTGCGCCAGATCCACGGGCATAACCCGCTCTATGTGTCCAGACAGACCTGGCTGGAACACGGCTTTCACGAGGGCGACTGGGCCTGGCTCACCTCGCCCCATGGCCGCATCAAGATGCCCGTGGCGCGGATGGACGCGCTCAACCCCCATACCGTCTGGACCTGGAATGCCATCGGCAAACGCCGCGGCGCCTGGGCGCTGGACGAACGCGCGCCAGAGGCCGAAAAGGGCGCCCTTCTCAACCACCTGATCCACGAACTGCTGCCCCCGCGCGGCGACGGGCTGCGCTGGTCCAACGCCGATCCCGTCACCGGCCAGGCCGCCTGGTTCGACCTGCGCGTGAAGATCGAAAAGGCGCCCCCGGGCGGCCCGTCCCAACCTGCCCACAAGGCGCAGAAATCCCCCGTCGGCCGCGGGCCGGACAGCCTCGCCCTTCAGACCAAAGCCTGACATGCCCCATCATCTTGCCCCAAATACTCATGCGACACCTGCCATCGGCACACAGGCCGGATGGAAGGCCCTCCCATGACCGCCCTGCCCCAATCGACCGAGAAGAAACTCGGCCTGGTCATCGACCTCGATACCTGCGTCGGCTGTCATGCCTGCGTGATATCCTGCAAGGGCTGGAACACCGAAAACTACGGCGCGCCGCTGTCGGACACCGACCCCTATGGCGCCGAGCCCGAAGGCACCTTCCTCAACCGTATTCACAGCTTCGAGGTCACACCGACCGATGCGCCCCCGATGGTGGTGCATTTCCCCAAATCCTGCCTGCATTGCGAGGACGCGCCCTGCGTCACCGTCTGCCCCACCGGCGCCAGCTACAAACGCGCAGAGGACGGGATCGTGCTGGTCAACGAGACCGACTGCATCGGCTGCGGGCTTTGCGCCTGGGCCTGCCCTTACGGGGCGCGCGAAATGGACGCGGCCGAAGGGGTGATGAAAAAATGTACCCTCTGCGTGGACCGCATCTACAACGACACCCTGCCCGAGGTTGACCGCGAACCGGCCTGCGTGCGGACCTGCCCCGCCGGCGCGCGCCATTTCGGCGATCTGGGCGATCCCGGCAGCGCGGTCAGCCAGCTGGTTGCCGAACGCGGCGGGATCGACCTGATGCCGGAACAGGGCACGAGGCCGGTGAACAAATACCTGCCCCCCCGCGCCCGTGACCGGCTGCCGGAACCGCCCGCCAACCTGGCGGCGCTCTGTGAACCCTCCACCGAAGGGCTGACCGGCTTTCTGGGCTGGATCGACCGCACGCTGGGAAAGATCTGAGGCAAAGACCCGATGCACCCTGCCCCCTCGCTCATCGCCTTCACGGTCCTCTCAGGCATCGGTTTCGGGCTCCTGGCCTTCCTCGGCCTCGGGCTCGTGACGCCCACGGGCTGGGCGGCGCTGTTCTGGTTCGGCCTCGGCTACGGGCTGGCGCTGGCGGGGCTTGCGGCCTCGTCCTTCCACCTGGGCCACCCCGAACGCGCGCTCAAGGCGTTCAGCCAGTGGCGCACCTCCTGGCTCTCGCGCGAGGCCGTGCTGTCCGTCGCCACGCTGCTCTTCATGGCGCCCCATGCCGCCGCTCTGACCTTCCTCGACACCCCGGCCGAGGGCTTCGGCCTCCTTGGCGCCTTCTTCGGCCTGCTCACCATCCTCGCCACGGCGATGATCTATGCGCAGCTGAAAACCGTGCCGCGCTGGCATCACTGGAGCACACCGGCCGTCTTCCTGCTGGCGGGTCTGACCGGGGCGGCGCTGATCACCGGCATCGTGGCGCTGGCGCAACTGCTGCTGGCCTGGCTGGCGCTGGCGCTGGTGGCACATTGGGTGCTGGGAGACCTGCGCTTCCACGCCGCCGGCTCGACCACAGAGACGGCAACCGGGCTGGGCGCGCAAGGCGCCGTGCGCCTGCTGGAGCCGCCCCATAGCGGGCGCAACTACCTGATGCGCGAAATGGTCCATGTCGTGGCCCGGCGCCACGCGCTGAAACTGCGCGTCATCGCCATCCTCTGCGCCACCATCGCACCGGCGCTGCTGCTCCTGGTGCAGCCGATGCTGACCCCGGTGATCCTGGCCGCCCTGGCGCTGCATGTCATCGGCATGATCGCCGCGCGCTGGCTCTTCTTCGCCGAGGCCGAACATGTCGTCGGACTCTATTACGGGCGCGACTGACACCTCCCTTCCCCTCCGGCCCGCGCCCCTTCATTTTGCCTGAAATACTCTGGGGGGAGGGCCGGAGGCCCGGGGGGCAAAGCCCCCCTTTGACTTATGGGCTTGGGGCAAAGCCCCCCTTGAATGATGGAATTGGGGCAAAGCCCCTCGCCCTGACCCCGGCGGTGCGGCCCCGTCATACCACCGTGTCGCGCGCCACTTCGGTCAGCAGCCAGTCGCGAAACAGCGTCACGGCGCGTTTCGGCCGCGCGCCCGGCGCGGGCTCGGGCTCGACAAAGTAATAGCCCGCGCCGCTGGGCCGTTCCTCCTCCAGCGCGACCAGGGCGCCGCTGTCCAGTTCCGGCCGGATCAGAAAGGCCGGCATCAGCGCCAACCCCATGCCCGCCGCGGCGGCCTGCGCCAGCGTGGCGAATTGCTCGAAACGCATCACCGGGACCGGCGCGCCCTCGCCCGGCTCACCCCGCGCAGCGCGCCATTCCGCCCA
>SKHK01000140.1 GCA_007117005.1 Paracoccaceae bacterium | reverse complement strand
TTCGAGGGGGGGCATCACGCCGATGCCGCCCGCGCGGCGCTGCGTCTGATCGACCCGGCCAGCAACCGCTACGAGGGGGTGGTGGAGATAGAAACGCTGTTTCCGGACCAGGCGCTAATGGATGTGCTGGACCCCGACCGGCTGCTGCCCCGGCGATTCGATGTGCTGCGGCTGGACGCCGAGATCACCACCGATGCAGCGCTGGACCTGGACCGCGTGATCGCCCCGCCCGCGCGCGCCGACGGCACGCTGACACTGACGGGTGCCCGCGTGGCCTTTGACGGGGTGGACCTGCATGCGCGGGGGCGCGTGCGGCTGGACGCGCCGCAGGGGCCGGAGGGCGAGATCACCCTGGTCATCACCGGCTGGGCCGCGTTCAGCGACCGGCTGGGCGCCAGCGGCCTGGTGGAGCCCCAGATGATGACGCTGATAGACCGCAGCGCACGCAGTGTGATGAGCGCCGAAGACCCGGACAGGCTGGAGATGCCGCTGCGCGTCACCGGCGGCATGGTGCGAATGGGGCCGGTAGAGCTGTTCTCGCTGCCGGGGTTCTGACCGGACGCCGCCCGGCGCAGCGGCGGGCCGAACAGGCGCGGGTCCACCGCTCCCTCCATCAGAAATATCCGCGCCTTGAAATTTCAAGCTTGAAACTTATTGTTCAAAATGCTTTCCTGCACATGTCGAACAAGGAAGACCCAGATGAAAATTCTCTGCCTCGGCGGCGGCCCGGCCGGCCTGTATTTCGCCATCTCGATGAAACTGCGCGATGCCTCGCATGACATCACGGTGCTGGAGCGCAACCGCGCCAATGACACCTTCGGCTGGGGCGTGGTGCTCTCGGACGACGCCATGTCGAAGATGAAGGTCAATGACCCGGTCTCGCATCAGGCGATCCAGGACCATTTCGCCTATTGGGACGACATCGCCGTGGTCCATGCCGGCGAGCGCACGGTATCGGGCGGGCACGGCTTTGCCGGTATCGGGCGCAAACAGATGCTGATCCTGCTGCAGGCCCGCGCGCGCGAGCTGGGCGTGAACCTGCAATTCGAGACCGAATTCGACAGCGCCGAGAACTACCGCAAGGATTATGACCTGGTCGTCGCCTGCGACGGGCTTAACTCGAAGGTCCGCAGCGAATACGAGCACATCTTCCAGCCCGATATCGACACCCGCAAATGCAAGTTCGTCTGGCTGGGCACGCATCAGAAATTCGACGACGCCTTTACCTTCATCTTCGAGAAGACGGAACACGGCTGGGTCTGGGCGCATGCCTATCAGTTCGACGACAACACCGCGACCTTCATCGTCGAATGCCTGCCGGAAACCTGGGACCGCCTCGGTTTCGAGCATATGTCGAAGGAAGACAATGTCGAAACCTGCCGCAAGATCTTCGAAAAGCATCTGGGCGGGCATGAGTTGATTTCCAACGCCGCCCATCTGCGCGGCTCGGCGGTGTGGATCCAGTTCCCGCGCGTGGTCTGCGAGCGGTGGTATCACGAAAACGTCGTGCTGATGGGCGATGCGGCGGCGACGGGGCATTTCTCGATCGGCTCGGGCAGCCGTCTGGCCTTCGATTCGGCCATCGCGCTGGCCGAGTACCTGCATTCCGAGCCCAGCATGGAAGGCGCGTTCAAGCGCTATCAGGAGGAACGGCGGGTAGAGGTGCTGCGCACCCAGTCGGCGGCGCGCAATTCGCTGGAATGGTTCGAGGAGGTGGAGCGTTATCTGGACATGCACCCCACCCAGTTCGCCTATTCGCTGCTGACCCGGTCGCAGCGTATCAGCCACGAAAACCTGCGCCTGCGTGACAAGGACTGGCTGGAAGGCGCGGAGGACTGGTTCGCCGAACAGGCGCAGGGGCAAAAGGGCCGCCGGCCGATGTTCCAGCCCTTCCGCCTGCGTCAGATGGAGCTGAAGAACCGCATCGTGCTGTCGCCAATGGCGCAGTACAAGGCCGTGGATGGCTGCCCCACCGACTGGCATTTCACCCATTACGCCGAACGCGCCAAAGGCGGCGCCGGGCTGGTCTATACGGAAATGACCTGTGTGTCGCCCGAAGGGCGGATCACGCCGGGCTGCCCGGGGCTTTACGCGCCCGAGCACGAGGCCGCCTGGACCCGTCTGGCCGATTTCATCCACGCCGAGACCAGCGCGAAGCTGTGCATCCAGATCGGCCATTCGGGCCGCAAGGGCGCGACCTGCCTGCCCTGGGCCGGCGGCATGGACGCGCCATTGCCCGAGGGCGACTGGGAGATCCTGGCGCCGTCGCCCCTGCCCTATCGCGCCGACAGCCAGACCCCGCGCGAGATGACGCGGGCGGACATGGACATGGTGAAGGGCCAGTTCGTGCAGGCGGCGGAAATGGCCAACCGCGCGGGTGCCGACATGATCGAGCTGCACGCGGCGCATGGCTATCTGGTCGGCAGTTTCATCTCGCCCGTGACCAACCGGCGCACCGATGACCATGGCGGGTCGCTGGAAAACCGGCTGCGCTGGCCGCTGGAGGTGTTCACGGCCATGCGCGCCGTCTGGCCAGAGGACAAGCCGATGTCGGTGCGGATTTCGGCCCATGACTGGATCGAAGGCGGCGTGACGCCGGACGAGGCGGTAGAGATCGCCCGCGCCTTCAGCGCGGCGGGCGCGGATGTGATCGACGTCTCCTCGGGGCAGACAGACCCGGCCGAGGCCCCGGTCTACGGGCGGATGTTCCAGACGCCGTTTTCAGACCGCATCCGCAACGAGGGCGGCATCGCCACCATGGCGGTGGGCAATATCAGCGACTGGGACCAGGTGAACGGCATCCTGATGGCCGGCCGCGCCGATCTGATCTGCCTGGCGCGCGCGCATCTGGCCGATCCCTACTGGACGCTGCATGCCGCCGTCGAACAGGGCGACCAGGCATCCGAATGGCCTGCACCCTACAAGGGCGGGCGCGACCTGGCCTTTCGCCTGCGCGAGAAAGAGATGGAGCAGTTCAGGGCATGACCGCGCAGGCGTTGGGCATCGTCACGAAAGAAAGGGGGGCCGTCTGCCCCCCCTTGGGCCCTGCGGACCCAATTCCCCCCCGAGGATATTTCGGACAGACGATGAAGGGGACGTGGACGTGAGCGGGGTGCTTTCCGGCAAGCGGGTGCTGATCACCGGCGGCGGCACCGGCACCGGTGCCGATCTGGCGCGGGGGTTTCACGCGGCGGGCGCCGAGGTGGTGGTGACCGGGCGGCGCGCGGCGGTGCTGGAGACGGTTGCGGGGCGCCTGCCTGGTGTGCGCGCGGTAGTGGGCGATGTGACCGACGAGGCGAGCGTGGCGGACATGTTCGCGCGCGCCGGGCCGGTGGATGTGGTGATCGCCAATGCCGGCGCCTCGGTCAGTGCGCCCTTCGGCAAGACCTCGCTGGCCGACTGGAACGCAATGCTGGCGGTCAACCTGACCGGCGTCTTCCTTACCCTGCGCGAGGGATTGAAGCAGTTCTCCGGCTGGGGGCGGCTGGTTTCCGTGGCCTCGACCGCCGGGCTGAAGGGCTATGCCTATGTCGCACCTTATACGGCGGCGAAACACGGCGTGGTGGGGCTGACCCGCGCCCTGGCGCAGGAAGTGGCGCGGGGGCCGGTCACGGTGAACGCGCTCTGTCCCGGTTTTCTGGATACCGAGATGACCGAGCGCTCCATCGCCAATATCATGGAAAAGACCGGCAAAAGCGCGGAGGAGGCGCGCGCCGCTCTGGCCGCCACCAACCCGCAGCGCCG
>SKHK01000102.1 GCA_007117005.1 Paracoccaceae bacterium | reverse complement strand
TGGTTCTGGCTGGTCACCTGCGCGCCGGCGAAAAGCTCGGTGGTGGTGGCGCGCTGGTTGGGCTCGAACCGCTGGCCCTCGCCCAGACCGAACAGCGCGTTGGGCTCTTCGGCACCGGCCGCGACCACGCCGCGCGGGCGGTGATACTTGAAGGACCGACCCATCAGCATCTGCCCCCCCCCCAGCAGGGCCGAGGCCAGCGTGTCGCCCGCATGCCCCTGCACGCGGCGACCGTTGAAGGTGAAATCCAGCCGCCGCGACCGGTCGATCAGGCGGCCCCCTGCTGGCAGACGATGGCTCATGCGAAACCCTCCCATTCCGGGCGGCGGGCCTTGATTGTCGCCACGACCTCGGCCGGGGGCTCGGTGGTCTGGGCGGGATAGGTGGCGAAAACCTCCAGCGTGACGGTGCAGCGGGCGGCGATGAACCATTTGCCGCAGCCATAGGCATGGCGCCAGCGTTCGAAATGCACACCGCGCGGGTTCTTGCGGCTGAACATGTAGGCGTCGAATTCATCATCGGTCGAACCGGGGCCGAAACGCTTCAGATGCGCCTCGCCGCCATTGGCGAACTCGGTTTCCTCGGCCGTGACGCCGCAGCAGGGGCAGGTCAGAAGCAGCATGGTGTCGTTCCCGTTGGCAAGGGCCGGGGGCGCTGCCCCCGGACCCCCGGAGTATTTTCGGCAAAATGAAGAGCGGCTGGTGGCAGGGTCATCAATGCGCCACCCCCGCCGCCACGCTTTCGTCGATGAAGCGGCCCTCCCGGAAGCGGGTCAGCGAGAACGCCTCGGCCAGCGGGCTTTCGCCCTTGGCCATCAGTTCGGCCATCGCCCAGCCCGAACCCGGGATCGCCTTGAACCCGCCGGTGCCCCAGCCGCAGTTGATGAAGCATCCCGAGAGCGGCGTTTTCGAGATGATGGGCGAGCGGTCGCCGGTCATGTCCACGATGCCACCCCATTGGCGCAACATCTTCAGCCGCGAGAGCATGGGGAAGGTTTCGACCAGCGCGCGCACCGTTTCCTCGACATGCTGCCAGGAACCGCGCTGGGTGTAGTTGTTGAAATGATCCGCCCCACCGCCTATGACCATTTCGCCCTTGTCGGACTGGCTCATGTAGCCGTGCACGGTATTGGCCATGACCACGACATCCATGCAGGGCTTGATCGGTTCGCTGACCAGCGCCTGCAGCGCCACCGATTCCACCGGCAGCCGAAATCCCGCCATATCGGCCAGCGCGCCGGAATGGCCCGCCACCACGATGCCCAGCTTGCCGCAGCCGATCGACCCTTGCGTGGTATGCACCGCCGTGACCTGCCCGCCCGCGCTTTCCACGCCCGTCACCGCACAGTTCTGGATGATGTGCATGCCCATCGCAGAACAGGCCCGCGCATACCCCCAGGCCACCGCATCGTGGCGCGCCGTGCCCGCGCGTTCCTGCCACAGCGCGCCCAGCACCGGATAGCGCGGGCCATCGAGCCGGATGATCGGCACAAGGCGCTTGACCTCGCGCGGGGTGATGAAGCGCGTATCGACCCCCTGCAGCGCATTGGCGCGTTCGGTGCGCAGATAGCCGCGGACCTCGTGCTCGGTCTGGGCCAGCATCATCACGCCGCGGGGGCTGAACATGATGTTGTAGTTCAGATCCTGGCTGAGGGTTTCGTAAAGCGCGCGGGACTTTTCGTAGATCGCCGCCGACGGGTCCTGCAGATAGTTCGAGCGAATGATGGTGGTATTGCGGCCGGTGTTGCCGCCGCCCAGCCAGCCCTTGTCCAGCACCGCGACATTGGTGATGCCGTGGTTCTTGCCCAGGTAATAGGCCGTGGCCAGCCCGTGCCCGCCGGCACCGACGATCACCACATCGTAGCGCGCGCGCGGGCTGGGCGAGGCCCAGGCCCGTTCCCAGCCGGCATGTTGGCGCAGCGCCTCGCGCGCGATGGCGAAAACCGAATAGCGTTTCATGGTCTGCGTCCTTCCGACTGTCGGACCGGCCCGGCGAGGCCTGAGTGTCCTCTTGTCCTGTCAGGCGCCCGCGACCCCGCCTGCAAGCGGCATGCGCGCGGTGAAAACCGACATCGCCCCCTGATCTGCACCGGGCGCGGCACCAGGTCGCAGCACAGGCGGCCGGATGAAGGCGAATTGACCACCTGGCGGCTTTCGCGCAGCCCTTTGAGGCGTTAGATAGCGCCAAGGAACGGGAGACATGGTTATGGGTTTCTGGTCTTTCTGGGTGCCGGCGGCGTTCATGACGCTGATGGTCATGGCGCTGATCGCCCTGGGCTTTCTGCGCGGCAGGCGTCTGCACGAGGACGGGGCAAGCCGGGAGGGCGACGGCGCCCCTGCGCAGGACAAGCGCGCGCTGCGCATCTATGCCGACCAGTTGCGCGAGATCGAAAGCGACCTCAATCGCGGGCTGGTCAGCGCGGAAGAGGCCGAGCGGTTGCGCACCGAGGTCTCACGCCGACTGCTGGATGCGGACAAGGCGAGCAAGGGAAGCGGCCAGGGGCCCGCCGCAGCCGCACCCTCGCGGGGGATGCGCCTGGCGGGGCTGGCGCTGTTGCCGCTGGCAGTGGGCGTGGCGCTGGGGGTGTATCTTTTCGCCGGGGCGCCGCATCTGCCGGACCAGCCGCTGGCGCTGCGCCATGCCGAGGCCGCGCAAACCCGTGCCGAGCGCCCCAGCCAGGCCGAGATGCAGGCAGCATGGCAGGCCGACCCCGACCGCCCGGAACCACCGGCGCCCGACCCCGAACTGATGGCGCTGATCGAACAGTTGCGCGCCGCGATGGCCACGCGCCCGCAGGACCTGCAGGGGCATCAGCTTCTTGCCCGCAACGAGGCACGGATCGGCAATCACGCCGGCGCGGCGGACGCCCAGCGCCGGGTCATTGCTCTGCGTGGCGACGAGGCGACGGTCACCGACCATGTCCTTCTGGCCGAGGCGCTGATTTTTGCCGCCGGGGGCCTGGTTTCTGCCGAGGCGGAGCGCGTTCTGGATGCAATCCTGCGGCGCGACCCCGACAACCAGCCCGCGCGCTACTACACGGGGCTGATGTTTGCGCAGACCGACAGGCCGGACCTGACCTTTCGCATCTGGCGGCAGTTGCTGATCGACAGCGACCCGGGCGCGCCCTGGGTGCCGCATCTGCGCGACACGCTGGAGGGGCTGGCCGAGGTCGCCGGCGTGCATCGCTACACCCTGCCGCCGGTAGAGGCGATGGGCGCGCGCGGCCCCAGCGCTGCGGATATGGCCGCGGCCATGGAACTGGATGACGAGGCCCGCGCCGAGATGATCGGCGGCATGGTCGAGGGGTTGTCGGCGCGCCTGGCCAGCCAGGGCGGCAGCGCGCGGGAATGGGCGCAACTGATCTCCGCTCTGACGGTGCTGGGTCAGGAGGATCGCGCCCGCGCCATCTGGGGCGAGGCGCGCACCGTCTTTGCCGACCGCGCCGATGACATGGCGCTGATCGACCGCGCCGTGCGGCAGGCCGGGCTGCAAGGCGCGTCCCCTTCCGAGGACGAGTGATGGCTGTCGCCGCCGATCTGCCGGGGTTCATGGCCGCCCTGCCCCCGTCCGGCCCGCTGATGGGGCTGGATCTGGGCGACAAGACCATCGGCATCGCCGTCTCCGACCCGCGGCGCAGTGTCGCCACGCCGGTGGAAACGCTGCGGCGGCGGAAATTCGGGCTGGATGCGGCGGGCCTGCTGGCGGTGGCGGACGCGCGGGGTGTGGTGGGTGTCGTGCTGGGCC
>SKHK01000050.1 GCA_007117005.1 Paracoccaceae bacterium | reverse complement strand
CGGCTTCGCCCACCTCGCTGACGTCATCGAAGGCGTCGATTTCATCAACGGCGTCAAGCCATCAAACCCAGATCGGGCCGCCGCGTGACGATCCCAAAACACCAGATTTGACAATAGCTCCGCGGTCGCCCAAAGCATCAAGATATTGATCCCTCGGTAGGCTTCCCCGTTGAACCGTTCCGGCAAGCTGACCGATGCCCCGGAACCGGTCCACGGCTTGCGCCAAGGCGGCGTTCCTGCCTCGATCTGCGCGATGATCTGATTGGTGACATGGGAATAAACGTCAAACTTCTCTGAGGTCATTTGTGACCCTCCTTCGCGTGACGCGGGCAGGGTCTCTTCCCCTTTCCGCCGATGGGCGGGCCTTCCTGTTCTGATCTTTGGAATGCCCATGCATTCCGAAGGGCAGAGCAGGTAAGGGCAAAGCCCGTCCTGCGGCCTGGCGGGGCCGTGACAACCGGGTGGAGGGCGTGAATTTGGGAGGGAACCGCGCGCCTGCGCGTGGGAGGAACCGGAATTCTCGACCGGAACCGACGCCCTCGGGCGGCGCTTGCCGGTTTTCTCGGACCTGACAGGATGGCAGGCGGATTAACAGGATTTGGAAACTGTCAGGGCCGGGGTGAGCGGGCATCAGCCCGTCGATCCCCTGCCCTGTCTATCGCTCAAAGCGAGACCGGCACACTGCCGGGATCACATTGGTTTATGAGGTTTCGGGATAAGGTGCAGCATTGCGTGCTATAGAAAGCCTCGCCCCAACCCTACATCAATCCTAACCTGCTCAGGATACCGCGCCTGTTTTCATGGCCGTCGAGCAGCCTCTTCTCGAACTCGACATTCGACGGCAGGCTTATGACAGTCAAACGCCACAAGGCCTTGTCATGCGGCCAACTCGGCGGACGCCAGTCCTGACGTTCCACGCCGACGATTTCCATGCAGTCAGAAAAATGCAGCCATGGGATCGTGCTGCTGCCACCGGATGCATCGGGTTGACCTGGCTCCGATTCAGCGAACGTAAAACCGTCGGCACGTCTCCAGTCCGTAAACAATAACTCGACGGTTTCCTCCTTACCCGGACAGGTGCCACTTATGGCCACCCACTCCCCACAGACTGGGGGTTTTGCCATATCCACAATGACCTGCCATTTTTTCGCGCATGTCTGCATATCTTCTCCTTGGTCTCAACGTTCTCTGCCGCTGTCGCGGTCGCGGCCTTGCTCGATCTCGGGCACGCTATCATGCCCCCGTCCGAGAATGGCGTCTCGCTGCTCTTGGGCGCGACCCTCGTCGTCGCGCCCGGCGGTAGCACGATCTTCTTGCCCGGTCGCGGACTCTCGCCCGAGGATGGCGTCACGCCGATCCTGATCCTGATCACGATCCGGACTATCGGGCGAGGGGCGCTCGCGCCCGATATCAGGCGGGTCAACCTGCGGACGGTCAACACCGCGCCCCAGAATGGCCGCGCGCCGCTGCTGCTCGAGATCGCTGAGGTCTTCGCGACCCTCGCGACCCTGCGCCTGCTCAGCGCCCCCGGTAACCCGCTCCTTAATTCTCTCCATCGCTCCCTCAGCACGTTTCCAGAGTTGTTCCAGGCGCTCGCGCGCAGTCTCGATAAATGCGCGCCCGCGCTCCATCAGTTCAAGCCGCAGTTCCAGCTGTCGCCAGCCCAGCTCCTGACGCTCGGCATTGCGCGCGATGGCCGCGCGAAACACGTCCCCGCGCTCGGTCTGGATGCCGCGCTTTTCCTGAGCATTCGCGGATGGCCCTATTTTCGGCTCAGGCTCCCGGCTGAGCTCCACCACCTTCTTGTCGTAAGCAAGCGCAAGGTCGTCCTGACGTTCTTCGCGCGCCCGCCCGGCATGGCGTTCGGCCTCTTCGCGCTGAACCTCCAGCGACCGATGATCAATGCGCTCAGAGCGCCCTGCCCGCTCAAGCGCTGCATTGGCATCCCGCGCCCAGGCCTCCCGCCAGCCCAGAAGAAGGTCCGGCGCATTCCAGCTGCGATCCTTCTTGCCGAACCCCTCGCTGGCCAGCTCCCGCATGGTCAGCATGACATGCGCATGAGGCTGACCATGGCCATCACGGGCCTTGCCCTCGTGAACAGCCACATCTGCGATCATGCCGCGATCGACAAATTCACGCTGCACAAAACCGCGCAAAAGCTCCAGGCGCTCACCGCGATCGAGCTCACGCGGAAGGGCCACCTCGATTTCGCGGGCCAGCTGCGCATCGCGCCGCTTCTCGACGGCCTCGACGGCATTCCAGAGCTGGTCGCGATCGCGCATCCAGTCAGGCGCATTCTCCGGGGCCATGATCTCGGAATGCACGACACCGCCCTTGCGGCTGTAGTCATGCTCAAGCCCCTGGCGCGCATCCCGCAGCTGTTCAGCCGACCGGTACGCGGCGGCGGCAACAGAGGAGCGGCCCCCTGCCCGGCTGATCACTTTCGCGCTGAGATGATAGATGGCCACGGGGCGCTCAAGCCTTCTTCAAACAGGGTCCAGCGGCTGTTCCGCTGGTCGGGAGTTTGAGGGTGAAACCCTCATCAGGCGGCATCGCTGCCTTGGGGGGAAGCCGTCCGGCGCGGGGGTTTACCCCCATGAGGACGCGCACGTTGTCGAAGACAATGTATAAGCGCGCATTTGATCCTTTTCAACCTGTCATTCAGGCGCTACACATCCCCCGATTTCCCCAAGGTTGCCCCATGTCCCAAAGACGCCCCTCCGACGCAAAGATCGCAGAACTGGCCGCGAAGAAGGCTCAGCTCGATGCCCGCCTCACAGCGCTCGATGCCAGGCGTCGTCTCTCAAGAAAGAAAGACGAAGACCGCATCAAATGGTTTCTGGGCACTTTGGTCTTCGACCGTTTGAGCGCCGAACCTGCTCTTCAGAGCATCGTGCGGCGCGACCTGCCAGAGCGCCTCACCCAGCGGGACCACGACCGGGGGCTCTGGCAGATTCTGTTTCCTGATACGCAAGAGGACCAGTGATGAATTTTGTTCTGGAAGCCCGTCATTGGGTGATCATGACCGGGGCTGTGATCATGGCCATGGCCGCCCTGATCGTCGCGCCGCAACTGGTCGCGATCTACCCGATGACCACCTATGCTTTCCCGATCATCGCTATGGCTGTGATCCTCAGCACGCTTGGGACAACCTCAGAGCGCCACAGGACGCCGCTGAAGCTCCTGGCATGGCTGTGCCTTGCCGCAGCCACCCTTGCCGCCCTGACGCCCCTCAGGGAGCCTCTCAGCGTCATGCAGGCCGTTTTCCAATCATGGCATGGCGCAGGCTGGCCAGCCCCAAGGGCGCTCTGGGAAAGCCTCAAGGGGCTGGATCGATATTCCGATCCGCACAAATGGGCCATGGCGATCTCCTTTTCGCTTGGCATGGTTGGCCTCGCTGTAGCCGTCAGCGCCCCGCTGGCGGCAGCCTTCAGCCCCCGCATTGGCCGCAATCGCAAATCCCGCACCGGGCCATGGCAGGCCGGATGGATGGACCCGCGCGACATTGCCTATCTGACCCGCAACAAGACCGGCCTGCCCCTCGCGCTGCACAAGGGAAAGCTCCTGCGTTACCTCAAGAATGATGACAAGCAATGGCGCGGCGGGCATCACCTCGTTGTCTCCGGCACAAGAGGCGGCAAGGGCGTCAGTGCCGTGATCCCGGCGATCCTTGATCATGAAGGTCCGGTCGTGGCCCTCGATATCAAGGGTGAGAATTTTGCGGTCACGCGCCGCCACCGTGAAGCG
>SKHK01000119.1 GCA_007117005.1 Paracoccaceae bacterium | reverse complement strand
GTCGGTGATCCCGGACATCGGTGCCAACAGCACCGGCATGGGAAAGGGAAGCGGAAAAGCTGCAGGGATCATGGGCTCACATGCCTGACGCCGAAAGGCGCTTTGCGTCAGGCTGGATGTAGCCCAGCCCCTGCCCGATAGCAAAGCAACAGCACGGCATGACTGCGCAGGAATTGACCAACCGGCACCGATTTCGCCACCTTTGCCTATTTTTTAGGCTTTCTGGTGCAGGATGCCCTGCTCTGATGCCAGGCGCTGCCCGCGCCATGGCAGTTGCCGCCTGCGGGGCTTTGGCCTAATCAGGCGGCATGAGGTCTGATACCGCCGTGATCCTTGTTGCCGCAGGCACGGGCAGCCGCATGGGTGGCGGCCTGCCCAAGCAATGGCGCCCGCTGGGCGGCGGCACTGTGCTGGGCCACGCGGCAGATGCCTTTCGCCGCGCGGGGCTGGGCCGGCTGATCGCCGTGATCCGGCCCGAGGACGCCGCCCGTGCCCGGGCGCTGGGCCTGCCCTGGGTGGCTGGCGGCGACACCCGCGCGGCATCCGTCCGCGCGGCGCTGGAGGCGCTGAGCACCGACCCGCCGGCCCGCGTGCTGATCCATGACGGCGCACGCCCGCTGGTCGACGCGGCGCTGATCGGCCGGGTTCTGGCGGCGCTGGACAGCCATGACGGTGCTGCGCCCGGCCTGCCTGTCACCGATGCGCTGTGGCGGGCCGAGGGCACGCAGATCAGCGCCATCCACCCGCGCGACGGGCTCTGGCGCGCGCAGACCCCGCAGGGCTTTGCCTTTGCGTCCATCCTGGCCGCCCATCGCGCCCATTCGGGCGGGGCGACCGACGATGTCGAGGTCGCGCTGGCTGCCGGGCTGCGCGTGACGGTGGTACCGGGCGCGGCCGAGAATATCAAACTGACCCATCCGCCGGATTTCCGGCAGGCCGAAACCTGGCTCGCCACCCTTCGACCGGCCGATCCGAAAAAGGAAAGTAATGCCGCCATGGATATTCGCACCGGCAACGGTTTTGATGTGCACCGCTTTGGCCCGGGTGACCGGCTTTGGCTTTGCGGCGTGGAAATCGCGCATGAACGCGGGTTGCAGGGCCATTCGGACGCCGATGTCGGCATGCATGCGCTGACCGATGCCATCTATGGTGCGCTGGCCGAGGGCGATATCGGCCGCCATTTTCCGCCCAGCGATCCGCAGTGGAAGGGCGCGGCCAGCCATATCTTCCTGTGCCACGCGGCCGATCTGGCGCGCGCGCGCGGCTTCACGCTGACCCATGCCGATGTCACGCTGATCTGCGAACGGCCAAAGATCGGGCCCCATGCGGCGGCGATGCAGACGGCGCTGGCGGGCATTCTTGGGGTCGAAGCCGGGCGCGTGTCTGTCAAGGCCACGACATCGGAACGGCTGGGCTTTACCGGGCGGGAAGAGGGGATCGCGGCGCTGGCCACCGCGACGCTGGTGGCGCCATGACCTGGTCGCGGCTTGTCGCCACCTGGTTCGGCGCGGGCCTCTTGCGCCCGGCGCCGGGCACATGGGGCACGCTGGCCGCCCTGCCCTTTGCCTGGGCGCTGCACGGGCTGGGCGGGTTTGCGGCCCTGGCGCTGGCAACGCTGGGGGTGTTTGCGCTGGGCTGGTGGGTGTCGGTGATCGAAACCCGCGGCAGCGACGACCCCGACCCGTCGGAAATCGTCATCGACGAGGTGGCAGGCATGTGGCTGGCGCTCTGGCCCGTCTCGCTGGGGGCGGTGTGGATGGGGGTGGATGTGCTGCAGCTCTGGCCGGGCTGGGTGGCGGCGTTCCTGGGGTTCCGGCTGTTCGATGTGTGGAAACCCGGGCCGGTGGGCTGGGCGGACCGGCTGCACACACCGCTGGGGCTGATGCTGGACGATATCCTGGCGGGGCTGATGGCGGCGGTGCTGGTGCTGGCGCTGGCGGGGCTGGCGCATGGGGTGTTGATGTGATGCGCGCTGCGGCAAAGGGCGCAGCGATGCTGAAACGGCAAATCCTGCGCCGCGCGCGCGAAAGCGGCCTGACGCTCTGCACGGCGGAAAGCTGCACCGGCGGCATGGTGGCCGCGGCGCTGAGCGACCTGCCCGGTTCATCGGCGGTGTTCGCAGGCGGTTTCGTGACCTATTCCAATGCGTTGAAGCGCGATCTTCTGGGCGTGGACGAGGGCCTGCTGACCTGTCACGGCGCCGTCTCCGAACCCGTGGCCCGGGCGATGGCAGAGGGCGCGCTTGGCCGGACGGGCGCCGATATCGCGGTGTCGATCTCCGGCATTGCCGGGCCCGGCGGGTCCGAGCACAAACCCGAGGGGCGGGTCTGTTTCGCCCTCGCCACCGCCCATGAAACGCGGACTGAGACAGTGGATTTCACCGCACTGGGCCGGGCCCGCGTGCGCCGGGCCGCGCGCGAGCACGCGCTGGCCCTGATCCTGCAATCCATCGATCAGCGCTGACCGTTGCCGCCAGGCGCGCCGCAAATGCCTTTCTTCAAGGCATTTGCAACGGCCTTTCTTCAAGGCCGTTCTTCCCGGCCCGCAGATCAGCGCATCCGCAAAGCGCCATCCAGACGCACGACCTCGGCATTCAGATACCCGGCCTCGATCATGAACCGCGCCAGACGGCCGAACTCTTCCGGTCGGCCCAGCCGCTTGGGAAAGGTGACATCTGCCGCCAGCCCGGCGCGCGCCTCTTCCGAAAGCGTCATCAGCATCGGCGTCAGAAAGATCCCCGGCGCGATGGTGTTCACCCGGATGCCCAGGCTCGCCAGATCCCGCGCGATCGGCAGCGCCATGCCCACCACACCGGCCTTTGACGCGGTATAGGCCGCCTGCCCCTTCTGCCCGTCAAAGGCCGCGATCGAGGCGGTGTTGACGATCGCCCCGCGCTCGCCATCGGGATCGGCCTCGTTATCGGCCATGACCTCCGACACCAGCCGGATGCAGTTGAACGTCCCCACCAGATTGACATCGATGGTGCGGCGATAGGTGTCCAGCGGGTGCGCACCGTCCTTGCCCAGGGTCTTGATCGCATAGGCGATGCCCGCGCAGTTCACCAGCGCATTGACCCCGCCCATATGCCCCACCGCCGTGGCGATCCCGGCCTTGACCGAGGCTTCATCCGTCACATCGACCTCGGCAAAGCCCGCGCCGATCTCGGCGGCCAGCGCCTCGCCGGCCGCGCGGTCGCGGTCGAACAACGTCACCTTCGCCCCGGCCGCGACCAGTTCGCGCGCCGTCGCCGCCCCCAGGCCCGAGGCCCCCCCGGTCACAATCGCCGCCGTTTTCGTGATATCCATGCTCTCGCGCCTCCTCATCCGCGGTTTACCTGCGTTCCGGGTGGCACCCTTCCGCCCGGAACCGATGCAATCTTGTCGCCCGGTCCCGCGCGCCCTGTCCAGTATGCAGAGGCCGATCCCGCTGCAGGACGCAGCGTCAGCCGGCGAATGACGGGCCAAGGGAGTGGCGGATCGAAGGGGGGATGGAGCGGGTAGCGGGAATCGAACCCGCACGACCAGCTTGGAAGGCTGGGGCGCTACCATTACACCATACCCGCGCGCCACCGTCAGATAACGTCTGCGCCCCGCCCCCGCAAGCCCTGCCGGAAACGGCCCGGCACCTGCGCGCCATAAGCCCGCCCCAAGACAACGATGCCAAGGTCGGAAACCGGGCCGTGGCACGTCAACGCCGGCGGTCGGCCTTGCCGAATTCGCTGTCCAGCGCCGCACGCAGCTTTCGGGCTGCACCGCGTGCGGCGGCTTCGACATCGGCGTCGTTATGCGTGGCCGTCAGCGGGTCACGGCCCTGCGGGCGCGCCTCGATCATGCAGCGGATATCGTCGCCGCCGCCCTTCTGGCCGTTTTCATCCTGCAGATGTACCTCGGCCCGG
The DNA here is from genome assembly GCA_007117005.1 of Paracoccaceae bacterium. GTDB lineage: Bacteria > Pseudomonadota > Alphaproteobacteria > Rhodobacterales > Rhodobacteraceae > Pararhodobacter. Next base: position 9,644 of record SKHK01000119.1, on the reverse strand, counting down.
GTCAGCCGGTCCAGCGTATGGCCCAGGCCCTGCGCGACCAGCGCGCGCACCGCCTCCTTCAGCCTTTCGTCACCCTGGATATGGCGGTCGGTATTGACCTTTATGTGCATGGCGTCCTCCGCGCGTGATGATGCGGTCTGGCCACCCTTGCGCCGAGCGCAGGGGGCAGACCGCCATGATCAGACTGTCAAAGATAAGGGCGCTCTTCCAGCAGGCGCGTGACCTCGGCGCGGACAAGCTTGCGCACCTGCGTCGTGACCCGCGCCCCCAGCTGCCCGCGCAGTTCCTCGCGGACGATCTGCGCCACCAGAACGCGCAACATGTCCTCGTCGATCACGGTTTCCAGCATCTCGGCATCACTGCCCGGGGCAAGTTCGGCATCAGGATACGCGTCAGCATCCGGATCAGAGATCACCTCCGGCATCGCCCCGCCGGCATGGGGCGCCGCATCATCCGGGGATTGGTGGTTTCGCAGCCCGTGCGATGCCGGCCCGGCATCCAAGCCATGCGCCGGGGCGGTATCGCCTGTTGTATCCGCTGGCGCCGTGTCGCCACCGTCATCGCTGCTTTCGTCGCCACCGTCATGGTCCGCAGCTGCCGCCGTGGCGGCATCGATCCGCCCGCCGCCCGCCGCGATATCCAGGGCGTCGAGCGTTGCGCGCAATTGCTCCAGATCGACCGTGGCCGGGCTTGATACCTGGGCATCCTGCAGGCCCTCCACCGGGCCATGCGGCGACTCCGTCTCGGCAGGGGCGGTTGCGGCAACGGTTGCGGCTGTGGGCGCGTCTGTGGGCATATCGACAGGTGCAACGCCGGTTGCAGGCCTTGCCGCCTTTGACCAGTGGGGCGCCGCATCGGCGCTGGCCACAGGCGGGATCTGGGCCTCCGGCTCAGGCTCCGGTTCGCGCTCTGGCTCCGGTTCGGGGGGCACGCGCAAGGCCGGGGTCAGAACCAGCCGGTCCGCCGGCACGCGGGATGTTTCCCGCGCGACAAGCCGCCGCACCGAACTGAGAACGTCATCTATTTCCTGTCTGCTCATTGCATCCGACATACCCGCCTGCCCCCAATATCGCCCACCTGACCGGCCATGCCTGACCAATCATGCCTGACCGCTCACGCCAAAGCCCTGCAGCACCGTCTGGTAACCGCTCCTGCGCCCCGCCGGTCTTTTCATCCTTCCGGAACATTTCCGTCCGTCCAGCTGCCGCTTGGCGCATCCTTTAAGAATACCGCGTCCACCGCCGTCAGACAACCGCGATGGCCTTCGCTGCTTACCGCGCGCTTAACATGGCACCGACGCCGGCCGAAACACTGGATGAAGGCCGGCTTCACCGTGACCTACGGCCCGGTGTTGATGCCGCCGCCATGCCGACCCATGATCCGGTCCAGCCGGTCACCCTGTTCAGAGCGCGGCCGCTCTGCCGGACGGCGGGTGAAGCCGGCGGCATAGGCGGTGACATCATAGGTCGGAATGCCCAGGTTCAGCCCTTCGACCGTCAACTGACCCGTCGCCTGCAACAGCGCATAAGCCGCAAAATGCACACCGGCCGAGGCCGCGATCTGCGCCGACCTGGCGTCAAGCAGTTCCTGCTCGGCATTGAGCACGTCAAGCGTGGTGCGCGAGCCAAGCTCGGCCTCGGCGCGCACGGCGTCATAGGCTGTCTCTGCGGCCTCGATCTGCAGGCCGCTGGCGGCAAGGCGGGCACGGGCGACGGCCAGTTCGGACCAGCTTTCCTCGACCGATTGCAGGATCACCGCAACCTGCTGATGCAGCGCCGCGCGCTGGGCCTCGCGCTGGGCAACAGCGGCGCGTTCGGTCGAATTCAGCCGCCCCCCGTCATAAAGCGGTACCGCCCAGGTGACCGAGCCCGACAGATCGCGCACGGTGCGGTTGCCGCTTTCGCCCACGATACCCGCGCTGACCTCGCCCGTGACGCGGCCCAGCCGGCCCGCGCGCGCCGATTCGACCATCAGATCGGCCGCGGCCACTTGATGCTGCGCCTGCAGGATGGCAGGGTGCTGGCGCCGGGCCAGCGCCTGCGCGGCACTGAGCGAGGATGGCAGGCGCGGCAGGCGCGGCGGCTGGCGGATGCTGTTCACGTCGATCCCGACGGCAAGGCGGAAATCGGCGCGCGCGACTGCCAGATCCCCCTCGGCCGCGGCCAGAGCCGATTGCGCGGCGGCCAGGCGGGCCTCGGCGATGGCCACATCGGTGCGGGTGGAATCGCCTAGTTCGAACCGCTGCCGCGCGGCGCGCAGTTCCTGTTCGATCAGGGTCATGTTGGCCCGACGCAGCGCCACCGTGTCACGCTGGCTGATCACGTTCAGATAGGCCGCCGCGGCCTGAAAGAAGACCTGCTGTTCGACCACCAGCAGACCCGCCCGCGCCGACAGCACCTGTTCGCGCGCAAAGTCGATCGCCAATCGCCCGCGGCCGAAATCGACCAGCGTGATCTCGGCCGAGAGCGCGAAGTTCAGCCGCGCGCTGGACTGCGTGGTCGTGGGCAGGCCGCCGACCGAGATGCGCTGCTGGCTGGCGGTGGCGCGGCTGATGAAATTCACCACCGGCAACAGAGCCGCCTGCGCCTGGAACAGGTCCTCATCGGCGACGCGCAGCAGAGCGCGGTTCTGATCCAGCAGATTCGAATGGCGATAGGCGGCCACGAAGGTATCGGCCAGCGATTGCGCCATCACGGCAGGTGCCGGCAGCAGCGTGGCCGCGCATAGTGCGAGTGACCGGGTGATCGTGCTGGTCCAGCCCATGAGGCGTCCTTTCCTGAATGGCCCGAATCCAGAATGATCCGACGCCGCTGCGGGCTAGAAAACAAAATTGTCCTTGCGCGCGAAGGCGTCAAGCACCGGCGCCGAGGCATTGAAAAGGTCGCGCCAATGCATGACCCCGTCACGCCTGACCCCCAGCCTGACGGTGCCGTGCATGCCGTCCTGCATGAACAGAACCACCGCGCGCCCGCCGTCTTTCAACTGGTCAGTCAGCGCTACGGGGAATTCGCCGATGCCGCCCTGGATCATCAGCGCGTCATAGGGGCCGTGCCGGGGCGCGCCCTCGACCAGATCAGCCGCGACCTGCACGATGTTGCTCGCGTCGATTTCGGCATGCGCGCTCTCGGCCTCGGCGGCCAGCGCGGTATCGGGCTCGACCGCCACCACCGTCTGCGCCAGCCGTGCCAGCACCGCGCTGGAATAGCCCTGCCCCGGCGCGATATCGAGGACCAGTTCCCGCCCATCAAGCGATAACGCGTCCAGCATCTTGGCAAAGGTGCGCGGGTCCAGCAGCACGCGCCCGGGCGCCGGCGTCAGGTTTTCGCCGATATAAGCGGCCTCGGCCAGGCTGACGGGCAGAAAACGCTCGCGCGGGATGTCCAGCATCGCGCTGATGATAGGGAACTTTGTCACGTCAGAGGGGCGAACCTGGGTGTCCACCATCGTCAGGCGGCGTGCGGCGAAATCCGGCATGAGAATGTCCATGGCTTTTGCATGGGTGTCATGCCACATTTCCGGCGCTGATGGCAACAGCGGCCGGGCGAAGGCGCAGCGTCTTCGCCAGCGTCGGCATCGGCACAAACAAAAGATCGATCGCAGCCCATGCAGAGGCGCGACAAAATGTGGGAAAGGGACTGTAAGTGTTGAAAGAGTTCGGAGATTTCATCGCCCGCGGCAATGTCATGGACCTGGCCGTGGGCATCATCATAGGGGCGGCTTTCACCGCCATCGTGACCTCGCTGGTCGATGACCTGGTCAACCCGCTGATCGGCCTTGTCATCGGCGGGGTCGATTTCAGCGGGGTCAGCTTCGGCCTGGGCGAGGCGCAGTTCATGATCGGCAACTTCATCAATGCCGTCATCAAGTTCCTCATCGTGGCCTTTGTGGTCTTCATGCTGGTGCGCAGCATCAACAAGCTGCGCGCGCGGATGACCCCGAAGGAAGAAGCCGCCCCCGAGGCCCCCGCCGGGCCCAGCCAGGAAGAGTTGCTGGCCGAGATCCGCGATCTGCTGAAAACGCGCGCCTGATCCGACGACAGGCGGCAATGAAAAAAGGCGGGGTAATGCGCCCCGCCTTTGAACTTTTTGTGACCGTCACCGCCGGCAGAAACCGGGGCGCGCAAACATCCTGCGCCTTACTTCGCGGATGCGGTGGCTTTCTTGGTCGCCGCGGTCATCTCGTCGCTGGCCTTCTTCGCGGCATTGGTCATGTCCGCGGTGGCTTTCTGCATCGCAGCAGTGGCTTCGGCAGACATGTCCTTGCCGGCGGCCAGCATCAGCTCCACCGTGTCCATCTGCACGCGCTTGGCGATCTCGGCATAGGCGGCCATGTGCTCGGACGCCATTTCGGCCGAGGCGGAGGCGAAATCGGTCATCGCCTTGGCATAGTCGTTCGGCTCGCCCTTGACGGTCGAGATCTCGCCCATCTTGGACAGGGCCTGCTTGGTCCACTTGCTGGACACTTCCGCCGACTTTTCAGCAGCTTCCAGAACGACCTTGCTCATCTTCTCGGACATCGCGGCCTGCGTCTTGAACGCATCCTGCATGTTCTTCATGTCGACGGGGAACGACGCCATCATGTCTTGCATCATCTTGTTGAAATCGGTGCTGGCCATGGTTTTTCTCCATTTTCGCGGCCCCGCCCACCGAGGCCCTTGCTTCGACAGCCGATATACATGCTGCACTGCGGCATTTCAAGGGTGTTTTCTGCGCTGCAGCAAGAAATCGCGTGCCGAGCGGGGATCAGCCTTCCGGCCGCCGGTCCTGCTGCGGCATCACTGCGGCATCACATAGGTCCCCGGCGCGGGCGCCAGCGTGTCATCCGGCAGCGCCCGTGCAGCGAACTGCTTGCCCGAGCGTTTGCGCAGCCATTCTTCCCATCGAGGCCACCATGACCCCTGATGATACTCGGCCCCCGCCTTCCACTCGTCGGGATCACCCAGCGGCGCATCAGAGGTATAATGGCCGTATTTCTTTTTCGATGGCGGGTTCACGATCCCGGCGATATGGCCGGATTCGGACAGGATGAAGGTCCGGTCCTTCGACCCCATCCCCGCAATCCCGCGAAAGCTGGTCTTCCAGGCGGCGATATGGTCGGTCTCGCAGGCCACGGCGCAAAGCGGGATCCTGACCCCGTCCAGCGACAGCGTCTTGTCGCACAGTTCGATCCCGCCATCGGCAAAGCGGTTCTGCTGGCAAAGATTGCGCAGATATTCAACCACCATGCGGCCCGGGAGATTGGTGCCGTCACCGTTCCAGTACAGCAGATCGAACGCCGGCGGCGCCTCGCCCAGCATGTAGCTGCGAATCGCCGGCTGATAGATCAGGTCGTTCGAGCGCAGATAGGAAAAGGTCTTGGTCATGAAATAGGACCGCAGATAGCCCTTTTCCTTGACCTCTGCCTCCAGCCCGTCGACGAAATCGTCGTCCAGAAAGACCCCGACCTCGCCCTGATCGGAAAAATCGGTCAGCGTGGTGAAAAACGTGGCCGATTTGACCGAACGGTTGCGCCGCTTTGCCATCAGCGCCAGGGTCATCGCCAGCGTGGTGCCGGCGATGCAATAGCCGATGGCGTTGATCGACTTGACATTGCAGATCGCCTTGACCTGTTCGATCGCGTCCAGAAATCCCTCCTCGACATAGGTATCCATGCCGACATCGGCATAGCTGTCATCGGGGTTGACCCAGCTGACCACGAACAGCGTATAGCCCTGGTCGACCACCCATTTGATAAAGGAATTCTGTGGCTTGAGGTCCAGAATGTAGAATTTGTTGATCCAGGGCGGAAAGATCAGAAGCGGCGTTTCATGCACCTTTTCGGTGGTGGGGCTGTACTGGATCAGCTCATACATACGGTTGCGATAGACCACGGCCCCCTCGGTGGTGCCGATATTGCCGCCGACCTTGAACGCGTCGCGGTCGGCCAGCGTGACCAGCAGATCGCCGTCATTGGCCTCGATGTCGCGCACCATGTTCTCCAGGCCCCGCACCAGGCTTTCGCCCTCGGTCTCCACCGCCTTCATCAGCGCATCGGGATTGGTGCCCAGAAAATTCGTCGGCGCCATCATGTCTATGATCTGCTTGCCGAAATACTGCAGCCGCTTCCTTTCGCGCGGCTCCATCGTGTCCAGCTTGGCGATCGCCTCCTCTATCGCCTGGCTGGACATCAGATATTGCTGCTTGATGTAATAGAAATAGGGGTGAGATTTCCACAACGGGTTGGAAAAGCGGCGATCTTCGGGCCCGGTATCCGGCGGCGCGACGAACTGGCCCTTGGCAAACTGCTCCTGCGCCTCGACGAAGTGCTTCAGCGTCTTGCCCCAGTATTCGACCTGAGATTCCATCACCTTGGACGGATTGCGCGCCATGTCGGTCCACCAGGCCGTCGCGGCCTTCAGGTAAAGCGAGGGGTCCGGCGCCTGCAGGTCAGGGCGCTGCGGCTGCTGGCGCGAGAAGGCCGCAACCAGGCGTTGCGTCAGTGCCTCGATTCGCGCGAGATTCGCGTTCATCCGGTCCAGATTTGCAGAATCTTCATATTCGGAAGTTGTCATGTCAATCTTCCCCCCTTATTCTGTTGCACTGCAGCATGACGGGCCGCCAGGCACGGGTGCAGTCTAAACAGGCAGCGCGTGGAATTGAAGAAAGCTTTTCAGGCACCCCCCCCACGCAACAGGAGCAGCACATGAAGCAGATGGCGACCTATGATCTGATGGAGGCCACGCGCAACACCATGGAATGGTATGGCGCCTCGGCCCGGGCCTTTGCTTCCTACCCTGTCTGGGGTCTGGTGCCGCACCCGATGTTCAAGGCGCTGTCGGCCTGGGGCCGCGTCACCGAGCGAAGCTTTGCGCGCATGGTGATCAAGCCGGATTGGGGCATCCGCACCGTGGTGGCAGAAGATGGGCGCGACCATCTGGTTGAAACCGTTCATGAAATCGAACGCCCCTTCGGCGATCTGGTGCGTTTCAAGGTCCATGGCCGGCCCGAAAAGCCGCGCCGCATCCTGCTGTGTGCGCCGATGTCCGGGCATTATTCGACGCTTTTGCGGTCCACCGTGGCCAGCCTGCTGCCCGATGCCGAATTGTGGATCACCGACTGGCACAATGCCCGCGACATTCCGGTTTCCGCCGGCAAGTTCGATGTCGAGGATTACACTCGGTATCTTGTCGATTTCATGAAGCATCTGGGGCCGGACACGCATGTCGTGGCGGTCTGCCAGCCAGTGCCGCTGGCGCTGGCTGCCACCGCGATGCTGGCGCAGGACGACCCCGATGCACAGCCCCTGACCCTGACCCTGATCGGCGGCCCGGTCGACCCCGATGCCGCGCCCACCGAGGTGACGGATTTCGGCCGCCGGGTCACCATGGGCCAACTGGAACATCTGGCGATTCAACGCGTCGGGTTCAAATACGGCGGCGTTGGGCGGCTGGTTTATCCGGGGCTGTTGCAGCTCAACAGCTTCATCAGCATGAACCTGGAACGTCACGCCCAGGCCTTTGCCGAAAAGATCACCGCCGCCGCGCGGGGCGAGGACAGCGAGCGCGACAAGCACAACCGCTTTTACGACGAATATCTGGCGGTGATGGACATGACGGCGGAATTCTACCTCTCCACCGTCGAGCGGATCTTCAAGGAGCGTGAAATCGCGCGCAACGTCTTTACCGTCGACGGACAGGCGATCGATATCGGGGCGATCACCGATGTCGCGGTCAAGATCGTCGAGGGCGCGAATGACGACATCTCGGCGCCGGGTCAGTGTCTGGCGGCGCTGGACCTTTTGACGGGCCTCGACGACAGCAAGAAGGCCAGCCATCTTGAGCCCGGCGCGGGTCATTACGGCATCTTTGCGGGCAAGAGCTGGCGCAACAACATCCGTCCGCTTGTGTTTGACTTCATGGACGAACACAGCCAGCACGGGCCGAAAGGGCCCAAGGTACGCCTGGCTGCGTCGAACGGCTGAGCACGGCCCGGACAGCGGCGCGCCTGTCAGGCGGGCAAAGGGGGGCGCTGCCCCCTCTGGCCTGCGGCCAATTCATTGGGCTCCGCCCGTTCCTTCGCTGAAATCGCGCCACTGGCGCGATTTCCGGGCGCTCGGAACCCCCCGGATTATTTGCGGCAAAATGAGGGGGCGGCGATTGCGCGCTGCAATTGCCTGACAGGGCAGCCCGTGAACCGGGTCGGCACCGTAGGTCAGCCGTCGGGCAGGTGGCGCGCGGCCTCGCGCCGGGCAAAGGGCTTGAGCTGGGCACCATGGTCCGACAGCCAGGCGCGCACCCGCGGCGGGTCATGGCGAGAGAGGTCGCGCAGCCACCAGGCGACCGCTTTCTGGATGAACCATTCGTGTTCATCGGCGTAACCGACGGCCCAGCCCAGCACCCTTTCGCGCAGCGCCAGATCAGCCGGTTTCGGATGCGGCAGCCGCGCCCAGGGCAGGGTCATCACCAGCGCCGCGCGCCGTGTCCACAGGTTCGCATGGCGGGTCCAGTGCTCCAGCCGGTCCAGCCGGGACGGGTCGGCGATCAGGCGCCGGCTGCCGGCCGCGGCGGCATGATCGGCAAGCGCCCAACTGTCGAACCCCTCTGCCCAGCCGGCGATCAAGGCCCAGACCGCGCTGTCATCGGGGCGAATGCGCGCCTGGGTAAGCAGCTTTGCCGCCGCGATCCGCGCCTCGTGCACATCGCTGTCCCACAGCCCCGCCGCCAGCGCCACGCGCTCATCCAGCGTGCAGACGGCCCGCCAGTCGCGCACCAGCGCCTCGATCGCGGGCACCCCGGCGCCCAGAAAGGGCCGTTCGGTCTTGTGATAGGCGGCCATCTGCCGGGCGCGCTCGGGATCGGCGAGCGCGCGCAAGGCCGCAAGCGCGCGGTCCGGCGTCATGCGCGCAGCACGATGCGTTCATTCACCTTCGGGGTGCCGTTTTCAGACAGCACGCCGTCGATGACCAGAGCGCCGTCCGCACGCCGATAGAGCACTTCCTCGAAGCCCCATCGGGTGACGCCCTCGGCGCGGCGGAAATCGGCCTGATAGCTGAACCAGACCATGCCGCGGCTTTCGACCACCCGCGCAGGCGTGATCAGGTCATCGCGGTCGCCCCGCCACAGGCCCGGCTCCTCGCGCGTGAAGGTCCAGGTCAGGCGGTTGCGCAAGCCGCCCTCGAAGCTGAACAACTGATCGACCACCAGCCGGTCGCGCTGACGATGCCCGCGCTGGACAAGGGTGAACCGTTCCTCGGTCCAGACATGCTTGCGCATGAAGACGCCAGAGCCCCCGGCGCGCGCGGCGAACGCAGTATCGAGCGAGACCGGCACGACCGGCTCTTCCGGCAGGGGTGGCAGCATCTGGCAGGCGCCCAGCAGAAAGGGCGCCCCCAGGACGAAACGACGCGACAACTTCATGATGATCCAGACCGTGGCAGCGGCAGGGCAGACAGTGGAACCTGTTTAGCATGCAGATGAAGAAAGGCGCGCAAGGGGCTGAGTGTGAAGTGTTTTTTTGCGAAATGCGTGGCGCTGCTGCATCACTGCCCCGGGGCGCGCCACCATATCCTGTGGTGGCGACGGTCAGACGCGGATCATCTCGAACCGGACGCTGGCCACGGGCAGGCCCCAGCGGGTGACGATGGCATCGTTGATCAGCCGTCCATCG
>SKHK01000244.1 GCA_007117005.1 Paracoccaceae bacterium | reverse complement strand
TTCATCCCCGGCAAGGCCCAGGACCTGCGCGCCTGGTTCCTGTCGATGCAATACTGGCTGGGCGGGTCCGACGACAATATCGAGGCGATGATCCGCTTCCTGGTCGCCCGCTACGCCCGCCGCCCGGAATGGCGCCAGGTTCAGGCCGCCGCCCCCGTCGATTACCCCGATGTCGGCCTTTACCACCCGGATGCGAATGATCCGCAGCACGGGCGCATCACCACCGATATCAGCGCCCTGCCCCGCCCGGCCAACCACCGTGGCACCGTGGGCCTGTTGATGATGCGCTCCTATGTCCTGGCGTCGGACACCGCGCATTATGACGCCGTGATCCGCGCGCTGGAGGCGCAGGGCCTCGCCGTCATCCCCGCCTTCGCCAGCGGGCTCGATGGCCGCCCGGCGATCGAGGCTTATCACCAGGGCCGGATCGACGCGCTGGTCTCTCTGACCGGCTTCAGCCTGGTGGGCGGGCCTGCCTATAACGACAGCCCGGCGGCGGTGGAAACGCTGACCCGGCTGGATGTGCCCTATCTGGCAGCGCATCCCCTGGAATTCCAGACTCTGGGCCAATGGGCCGAAACCGCCGGCGGCCTGGGCCCGGTAGAAACCACCATGCTGATCGCGCTGCCGGAAATCGACGGCGCCACCTGCCCCACCGTCTATGGCGGGCGCCACGGCATCGACGGCTGCACGGGCTGCCCCACCGGCTGCCATGCGGCCGACACGCAGAACGCCAAGGCCATGGCACCCTGCCCCGAACGCATCGCCAATCTGGCCGACAAGGCCGCGCGCATCGTTGCCCTGCGCCGCCGGCAGGTGGCCGAGCGCCGCATCGCCGTGGTGCTGTACGGCTTCCCGCCCAATGCCGGCGCCGTCGGCACGGCCGCCTATCTGTCGGTCTTTGAAAGCCTTTTCAACACCCTGCATGCCATGGCCGCGCGCGGCTATCAGCTGACCCCGCCAGACAGTGTGGACGCGCTGCGCGAAGCCGTGCTGCACGGCAACGCCGCCCGCTACGGCATGCCGGCGAATGTCGCTGCCCATATGCCCGCCGACCGGATGGTGCAGGACAACCCCTGGCTGGCCGAGGTCGAAGCCGTCTGGGGCCCCGCCCCGGGGCGCGAACAGTCCGACGGGCGCGGCGTCTTCGTGCTGGGGGCAGAGTTCGGCAATGTCTTCGTCGGCATCCAGCCCACCTTCGGCTACGAGGGCGATCCGATGCGCCTGCTCTTCGAAAAGGGCTTCGCGCCGACCCATGCCTTCACCAGTTTCTACCGCTGGCTGCGCGAGGATTTCGCCGCCGATGCGGTGCTGCATTTCGGCATGCATGGCGCGCTGGAATTCATGCCGGGCAAGCAGGCAGGTGTGGGGCGCACCTGCTGGCCGGACCGGCTGATCGGCAACCTGCCCAACATCTACCTTTATGCGGCCAACAACCCCTCCGAGGCGACGCTGGCCAAGCGCCGCTCCGGCGCCGTGACCATCACGCATCTGACCCCGCCCTTGGCGCAGGCGGGGCTTTACAAGGGGCTGGCGGAACTGAAGGACAGCCTGACCCGCTGGCGCGGCCTGGCGACCGGGGCGCCGGAACGCGGCGAGCTGGAGGTGCTGATCGCCGAACAGGCGGCGGCGGTCGATCTGACCGGTGCGCCGGGCGATCTGTGGCTGAAACTGCTGGAGACCGAGGACGCGCTGATCCCGGACGGGCTGCATGTACTGGGCAAACCCATGGATGCCGAGACCCGCGCCGCCATGATCGCGCCCATGCTGGCCGACCCGGAAGCCCGCGCCAGGGCCGAGGAATGGCTTTCGCAGGATCACGAGATCCCGGGCCTGCTGCGCGCGCTCGACGCCCGCTTCATCCCGCCCGTGCCCGGCGGCGACCTGATCCGCGCGCCGGAAATCCTGCCCACGGGGCGCAACATCCATGCCTTCGACCCCTTCCGCATGCCCACCGCCTTCGCCCTGCGCGACGGCGCGGCGCAGGCAAAGCGGCTCTTGGAGGCGCATGACGGGCTGCCGCGCACGGTGGCGATGGTCCTGTGGGGGTCGGATAACATCAAATCCGACGGCGGGCCGATCGCCCAGGCGCTGGCGCTTATAGGCGCGCGGCCACGGTTCGACAGCTATGGCCGGCTGTCCGGCGCCGATCTGATCCCGCTGTCGGAACTGGGCCGGCCGCGTATCGATGTGGTGATGACGCTGTCGGGCATCTTCCGTGACCTCTTGCCCTTGCAGACCCGCATGCTGGCCGAAGCCGCCTGGAAGGCCGCCACGGCCGAAGAGCCCGAGGCGCAGAACTTTATCCGCGCCAATGCCCTGGCCTTCGCCGCCGAGATGGGCTGCGACATGGAGACGGCGGCGCTGCGCGTCTTCTCCAATGCCGAGGGCGCCTATGGGTCCAACGTCAACCTGCTGGTCGATGGCTCTGCCTTCGGCGAGGAGGACGAACTGGCCGACGCCTATGAGGCGCGCAAGAGCTATGCCTACTGCCGCAACGGCAAGCCCATGAAACAGGGCGCGCTGTTGCAGAAGACGCTGGCGACGGTCGATCTGGCCTATCAGAACCTCGAATCGGTCGAACTGGGGGTCACCACGGTTGACCACTATTTCGACACGCTGGGCGGCATCGCCCGCGCCGTGCGCCGCGCGCGCGGCGGGACCGAGGCGCCGGTCTATATCGGCGATCAGACCCGGGGCGCGGGCAAGGTGCGCAGCTTGCGCGAGCAGATCGCGCTGGAGACCCGCTCGCGCAGCCTGAACCCGCGCTTCTTCGAGGGCCTCTTGAAGCATGGCGCCGAAGGCGTGCGGCAGATCGAGGCGCAGGTGACCAACACCATGGGCTGGTCGGCCACGACCGGCACCGTGGACCCTTGGGTCTATCAGCGCCTGTCGGAGACCTTCGTGCTGGATGACGCCATGCGGCGCCGCCTGGCCGACCTGAACCCGCAGGCCAGCGCCCGGATGGCCGGCCGCCTGCTGGAGGCATCGGACCGCGACTACTGGGCGCCCGATGCCGAGACGCTGGCCGCCCTGCAGGCGGCGGCAGACGAGATCGAAGACCGGGTGGAGGGGATTGCGGCGCAATGACCGACCACCTGCTCATTCAAGCCGGCGGAGCCGGGGGGCCAGCCCCCCGGACCCCCCGGAGTATTTCCGGCAAAATGAAAGGGGCACGCCCATGAGCCCGAGAGACGACATTCCGACCCTGCGCGGACAGGATGGCGAGGGATCGGTGCAGGTGCATATGGACCCCAGCCAGAAGATCGAGGGGGCAAAGGTGTTCTCGGTCTATGGAAAGGGGGGGATCGGCAAGTCGACGACCAGCTCCAACCTGTCGGCGGCCTTTGCTCAGATGGGCAAGCGGGTGCTGCAGATCGGCTGCGACCCCAAGCATGACAGCACCTTTACCCTGACCGGGCGGTTGCAGCCCACGGTGATCGACATTCTGAAGGAGGTGGATTTCCACCCCGAGGAGTTGCGGCCAGAGGATTACGTGACCGAAGGCTGGGGCGGGGTGATGTGCGTCGAGGCCGGCGGGCCGCCCGCGGGCACCGGCTGCGGCGGCTATGTGGTGGGTCAGACGGTGAAGCTGCTGAAACAGCACCATCTGCTGGAAGAGACCGATGTGGTGATATTCGACGTGCTGGGCGATGTGGTCTGCGGCGGGTTTGCCGCGCCCCTGCAGCATGCCGACCGCGCGGTGATCGTCACTGCCAACGATTTCGACAGCATCTATGCGATGAACCGGATCATCGCCGCCGTGCAGGCGAAATCGGCGAATTACAAGGTGCGGCTGGCGGGCTGCATCGCCAACCGCTCGCGCGAGACGGACGAGGTGGACCGGTTCTGCGAGAAGGTCGGCTTCAACCGCATCGGGCACATGCCGGATGTCGATGCGATCCGCCGGAGCCGCCTGAAGAAGAAGACGCTGTTCGAGATGGATGCGGATGAGGACATCCTGGCCTGCCGCGCCGAATACACCCGTCTGGCAGAAACCCTGTGGCGCGGCACCGAGCCGCTGGCCCCGCAGCCCCTGCCGGACCGCGACATTTTCGAGTTGCTGGGATTCGATTGATGCGTGACGCCGCCTCCCCTTCCTACGCGGGCACCCGGGACCGGGTGGCGGGCTATTTCGACGGCACCGCCACGCGGGTGTGGGAGCGTCTAACCTCAGACGCGCCGGTCAGCCGCATCCGCCAGACCGTCCGCGAAGGACGCGACGCGATGCGCGCGCAGATGCTGGCGCGGTTGCCGGCCGATCTGGCCGGCGCGCGGGTGCTGGATGCGGGCTGCGGAACCGGCGCGATGGCGGCGGAACTCGCCGCGCGGGGGGCAGAGGTGGTGGCGGTCGATATCTCGCCGAAACTGGTCGATATCGCCCGCGCCCGGCTGCCCGAAGGCATGCCGGGCCGGGTGGACTTCCGCGCCGGCGACATGCTCGACGCGGGCCTGGGCCGGTTCGATGCCGTGATGGCGATGGACAGCCTGATCTATTACACCCGCCCAGACCTGGAAGCCGCGCTGCAAGGCCTGAGCGCGCGCGCCGGGCAGATCGTCTTTACCGTCGCCCCGCGCACGCCGCTTCTGATGGCGATGTGGCATGCCGGACGGCTGTTTCCGCGCGCCGACCGTTCCCCCGTGATGATCCCGCATGACTGGCGCCAGTTGCAGGTGCCGGGGCTGGGCCGCTTGGGGCGGGTTTCGCGCGGTTTCTACATCTCTGATTGTCTGGAGGTGCGCCAATGATCATCCCCAAGGCCATGTTCGCCCAACTGGGCACCCGCTGGCTGCCCTTTGCCGATGCGGCATCCGAGGGCCTGCCGCTGAGCCAGATCCTGCGGCTGAGCCTGTTCCAGATCTCGGTCGGCATGGCGACGGTGCTGCTTCTGGGCACGCTGAACCGGGTGATGATCGTCGAATTGTCGGTCGCGGCCTCGGTCGTGGCCTTCATGATCGCGTTGCCGGTGCTTGTGGCACCGTTCCGGGCGCTGCTGGGCTTCCGGTCCGACACCCATCGGTCCGCCATCGGCTGGAAACGCATCCCCTATCTGTGGTTCGGCAGCCTGTGGCAGTTCGGCGGACTGGCGATCATGCCCTTCGCGCTGATCGTGCTGTCCGGCGACAATGTCTATGATGTGCCCTTTGCCGGCGAGGTGCTGGCGGCGCTGGCCTTTCTCATGACGGGGCTGGGCCTGCACATGACCCAGACCGCCGGCATCGCGTTGGCCGCCGACCGCGCCGATGACGAAACGCGGCCGCGGGTGGTGGCGCTGCTTTATGTCACGTTCCTGGTCGGTATGGGCGTTTCCGCGCTGATCGTCGGCTGGCTTTTGCGCGATTTCAGCGAATTGCAACTGATCAAGGTGGTGCAGGGCTGCGCGGTCGTCACCATCACGCTGAACCTGATCGCGCTGTGGAAGCAGGAAAAGGTCCGCCCCATGACGCGCGCCGAACGCGAGGCGCCGCGCCCGGCCTTTCGCGATGCCTGGGCCGATTACATCAAGGGCGGGCAGGCCGGACGGCTGCTGGCGGTGGTCTTCCTGGGCGGGTTGGCCTTCAACATGCAGGACGTGCTGCTGGAACCCTATGGCGGCGAAATTCTGGGCCTGTCGGTGTCGGCCACCACCATGCTGACGGCGGCCTGGGCCTCTGGCGCGCTGCTGGGCTTCTGGTTCGCCGCGCGCTGGATGGCGCGGGGCCATGACCACGCCCGGCTGTGCGCGCGCGGTCTTCTGATCGGCGTCGTGGCCTTTTCGGCGGTGATTTTCGCCGCGCCGATGGGCTCGGCGCCGCTGTTCTTTGCCGGCGCCTTCGGCATTGGTCTGGGCGCGGGGCTGTTCGCGGTATCGACCCTGATCATGGCGATGGAGATGCCGCGCCGGGGCATTGTCGGCGGCGGGCTGGCGCTGGGCGCCTGGGGGGCTGCGCAGGCCACTGCCGCGGGCCTTGCCGTGGCGCTGGGCGGCGGCATCCGCGATGCCGTGCAGGGCGTGGCCAATGCCGGCTGGCTGGGCGAGGGGCTGATGACCCCGGATGTCGGCTATTCCGTCGTCTATCACATCGAGATCGGCCTGCTGTTTGTCACCCTGGCCCTGCTGGGCCCACTGGTCAGCACGCGCCGTACCAGACCGCAACCGCAACAAGACACCAAACCGCAACGGATCGGCCTGGCCGATTTTCCGACCTGAATGCAAACGGAGGACTGAACAATGGACGCTCCCTATGGCTGGATATTCTTCGGCAATTTCGACCTCGCGCTGGTCTCTCTCTACATCTTCTGGATCTTCTTCGCCGGGCTGATCTACTACATCCAGCGCGAGAACATGCGCGAAGGCTACCCGCTGGAAAACGAGGACGGCTCGCCGGCGAATTCGCTGCTGCCGATCCCGGAGCCGAAGACCTTTGAGCTGTTCCATGGCGGCCAGCGCAAGGCGCCCGATTTCGCCGCCGAGGGCCGCGATCTGGCGCTGGAGCGCAGCACCGAGGCCGGGGGCTTCCCGTTCGAGCCCACGGGCAACCCGATGGCCGATGGCGTGGGCCCGGCATCCTATGCGATGCGCCAGGACGCGCCGGAACTGGACGCGCATGGCCATGCGAAGATCCAGCCGATGGCGGTGGCGGGCGATTTCGCCGTGGCAGCCGGGCGCGACCCGCGCGGCCTGCCCGTGGTGGCCAATGACCGCCGTTCGCCGGGCAAGATCAGCGACATGTGGGTCGATGTGCCCGAACAGCTGGTCCGCTATCTGGAGGTGACGCTGGAGGATGGCACGAAGCGGCTGGTCCCCATGACGCTGGCCAGGATCAAGGCCAAGCAGGTCGAGGTTGCCGCGCTCGATGCCGACAGCTTTGCCGGCATCCCGATGACCGCCGCACCCGACAAGGTGACCAAGCTGGAGGAAGACAAGATCTCTGGCTACGTGGCCAGCGGCTGGATGTACGCCCAGGACAAGAAGGGCTCGAAGATGAAGGCGCTGGGCGAGCTGTTCTGAGCCGCCCTGCCAGCTGACCGACCTTGAAAGGACCGACCCATGAGCCATGATGATTTCGCCTTCGAACCTGTTCCCGGCCTGCCCGAGCGGCCCCCGGCGGGCGAGCGCGTGCTGTGGCAGGGTCGGCCCGACACCTGGACCCTGGCGCGCGAGGCCTTCCGCATCCACTGGATCACCGGCTATTTCGTGGTGATCGTGGCCTGGCGCGCCGGGGTCGGCGCTGCCGAGGCCGGGCTGGCCGGGGCCTTTGCCTTTGGCCTGCCCTATCTGGGCCTCGCGGTCGCGGCCTTTGCCGTGATCTATGCGCTGGCCTGGGTGCAGGCGCGCGCCACCGTCTACACCATCACCACCGCCCGCGTGGCCATGCGCATCGGCGCGGCGCTGCAGGTGACGCTGAACCTGCCCTTCCGCCAGATCGCCAATGCCGACCTGGACCTGCGCAAAGGCGGCACCGGCACCATCGCGCTGGAAACGCTGGGCGAGACCAAGTTCTCCTATCTGGTGCTGTGGCCGCATTGCCGCCCGGGCCATGTGCGCGTGACCAAACCCGCGCTGCGCTGCATCCCTGACGCGCAGGCCGTGGCCGCCCTGCTGGCCGAGGCCGCCGAGACGCGGGTCAGCCAGCCCGTCATCACCCGCGCCGAACCCGCCACCGAAGGCGCCGCCATCGCGGCCGAATGACCCGCCCGATGACAAGCCCCCTGACCGGAACCTGACCCATGACCACCGACCCCAACATCACCCCCGCCACCCCGCGCCGCCCGGCCTTCAAGCGGCAGGACAACAACGACATGATCCCCGTGGGCCTGGTGCGCGCCATGTTCGCCCTGCCCGTGGCCGCGCTCTTGCTGGTAGGTTATGCCAGCTATACCGACCGCCCGCTGGTGGCTGTGCCGGCCGATGCGCCCGTCGTTTCGGAACACCGGATCGTGCTGATCGGCGGCGGCGCGCAGGCCGTCACGGTGGCCGCGACCGACGGCACCATCCTGGCCGAGATGGACCATGGCGGCTTCATCACCGTCATCCAGAACGGGCTGCAGCGCGAACGCTTCATGCATGGCCTGTCGCCCGAACTGCCCATCCGCATCGTGCATTACGAAAACGGCCGCCTGACCGCGCATGACGACCATACCGGCTGGCGCGTCGAACTGGGGGCCTTCGGCGACGAGAACCGCGCCGCATTCGAGCGCCTGATCGCCATGCTGGACTGAACCGACCGACCGACCAGGCCGCAACCGGAATACCGGGCGGCAGACTGACGAACCAAGAAAAGGGGAACCGAAATGACGATATTCGAAAGAAAGGTGGAACGCGTGCCCTGCACCGTCGAGGTTTCGCACCGCTTTGAAAGCCTGCACGCGCATGTGCGCTTCGACAACGGCGCCGTGGTGCATCCGGGCGACGAGGTGCAGGTGCTGGGCCAGCCCGTTCTGGCCGCCTGGGGCGAGGTGATCAGCGAAAAGCGCGAAGCGATCATCACCCGCGCCACGCCGCTGGGCCGCTTCTGGACCCGCCTGACCGGCGATCTGGAAGTCATGGAACTGTGCGAATTCTCGTTCTCCGAGGAGATGACGGTATGAACATGCAAAACCCCACCCCGCCGGCCGCAGACCAGGCCACCGCGTCCGACAGCGCCCACGAGGAACTGCATGGCGAGATCGCCGAGCGTTTCGACACCAACGCGATGGCGCAGGAATCGACCCTGCTGAACCCGCGTTTCTACACCACCGATTTCGACGAGCTGGACCGCATCGACGTGACCCCGGTGCGCAAGGACTGGGATGCGCTGCTGGCGCAGATGGCGTCCGACCCCAACAAGGGCCATTTCAAGAAGAACGCGGACTGGGACCAGATCGACTGGGATGGCATGGACCCGGAACTGCGGCGCGAGTTCATCGATTTCCTGGTGTCCTCCTGCACCTCCGAATTCAGCGGCTGCGTGCTTTACAAGGAAATGAAGCGCCGCGGCTCGAACCCTGATATCTGCACGCTTTTCAACTACATGGCGCGCGACGAGGCGCGGCATGCCGGCTTCATCAACGACGCGCTGCGCGAGGCGGGCGTGGCGGTGAACCTGGGCTTTCTGACCAAGGCCAAGAAATACACCTATTTCCGGCCGAAGTTCATCTACTACGCCACCTACCTTTCCGAAAAGATCGGCTACGCGCGTTATATCACCATCTACCGCCATCTGGAGGCGAACCCGGACAAGCGCTTTCACCCGATCTTCAAGTGGTTCAAGGAATGGTGCAACGACGAGTTCAGCCATGGCGAGGCCTTCGCCCTGCTGATGCGCACCGACCCCAAGCTGACCGAGAGCTTTGCCAACAAGCTGTGGATCCGCTTCTTTCTGGTGGCGGTCTATTCCACCATGTATGTGCGCGACCACGCCCGGCCGGCGTTCCATCAGGCTCTGGGCGTCGATATCGACTGGTATGACCAGGAGGTGTTCCGCAAGACCTCGACCATCGCGCGGCAGGTCTTCCCGGTCGAGGTGGACATCGACCACCCGCGCTGGATGCCGAACCTGAAAAGGATGGAACGCGCCTTTCGCAAGATGGACACGGCCACCAGGAAGGGCGGTTTCGCCGGCTGGCTGGGCCGCATGACGGCCGGCGCGCAGGCGGGCTATGCCTTTGCGGCGCTCTACACGATCCCGGTGAAAAAGAACCGCCTGCCCGAAAGCGTGCGGCTGGAACCCGCATACTGACGCATTGCGCGCGCGACCGTCAGCGCCGCGCGCGGACCCAGGCAACGACGCCAGGGCATAGGAGAGCCGCATGCTGGAAACCCCCTGGATAGCCGTGCTGGGCGCGCTGTTCCTGTGGTGGTTCTTCACCGGCATCCTGCTGTGGCGCGTCCACCGCGCCGACAGGGGCGGGCCGGATGATCACATCTGGTCGGCGATCCTGAGCCTGCCCCTGCTGGCCGCCGGCGTACTGGGCGTCAACGCCACGCTGGGCGACGCGTCCGCACAGGGCGTCTGGCTGGCCTTCCTGTCGGCACTGGCGATCTGGGGCTGGATCGAACTGGCCTTTCTATCGGGCGTCATCACTGGCCCGGTGCGCGCGCCCTGCCCGCCCGGGCTGGCTGGTGCCGCCCGCTTCTGGCGCGCCTTCGGCACCATCGCCTGGCATGAGGCGGCGCTGGTGGTCGCGCTTTCGGGCCTGATCTGGTCGGCGATCGGGGCGGAAAACGCCTTCGCGCTCTGGACCTTCCTGGTGCTGTTCCTGGCGCGTATCTCGGCAAAGCTGAACCTGTTCCTGGGCGTGCCGCGCATCAACACCGATTTCCTGCCCGGCCCCCTGAAGCACCTGTCCAGCTATTTCCGCCAGGGCCCCGTCAGCGGTTTCTTCCCGCTGTCGGTAACGCTGCTGGCCGTGGGCTTCGGCTGTTTCATCGAACGGCTCTGGGCAGCCCCCGACACCGGCGCGGTGATCGGCTTCACCTTGCTGGCCGCGCTGACCGCGCTGGCGCTCCTGGAACACTGGTTCATGGTCTGGCGGGTGCGCGACGACAAGCTGTGGCGCTTCCTGCTGCCCGACCCCGACACAACCACAAAGACAACAACGACAAGACTGCGAGAGGACCCCCATGGATTTTGACAGCCATTTCCGCGGCGCGCTGGACGCGCTGAAGGCCGAAGGCAACTACCGTGTCTTTGCCGAGCTGCAACGCAAATGCGGGGCCTTTCCGAAGGTGCGCCACTATGATGCCGAGGGCGAGGGCGAGGGCGAGGTGACGGTCTGGTGTTCCAACGACTATCTGGGCATGGGCCATCACCCCGATGTGGTGGGCGCCATGGTCGATACCGTGCGCGAATGCGGCACCGGCGCCGGGGGCACGCGCAACATTTCCGGCAACAACCACCTGCACCGGATCCTGGAGGGGGAACTGGCCGATCTGCACGGCAAGGAGGACGCGCTCTTGTTCACCAGCGGTTACGTGTCGAACTGGGCGGCGCTCAGCACGCTGGGCGCGAAGATCCCCAATGCCGTCATCCTGTCGGACGAGAAGAACCATGCGTCCATGATCGAGGGCATCCGGCATTCGCGTGCAGACAAGGTGATCTGGAAGCACAACGACTGGCGTGACCTGGACCGCAAGCTTAAAGCCGTCGGCGACCGGCCGAAGATCGTGGCGTTTGAATCGGTCTATTCCATGGATGGCGACATCTGCCCGATGCGGGAGATCGTCGAGGTGGCCGAGGCCCATGGCGCGCTGACCTATCTCGATGAGGTGCACGCGGTCGGCATGTACGGCCCCCGCGGCGGCGGCATCAGCGAGGAGCGCGGGCTCGCGGACCGGATCACCCTGATCGAGGGCACGTTGGGCAAGGCCTATGGCGTGGTAGGCGGCTATATCACCGGGTCGGAGGCGCTTTGCGACTTCATCCGCTCCTTTGCCAGCGGCTTCATCTTCACCACCGCCCTGCCGCCAGGCGTGGCGGCGGCGGCCACGGCCTCGATCCGGCATCTGAAGGCATCCAGCGCCGAACGCGCGGCGCAAAAGGCCAATGTCGCCTGGCTGCGGGCGCGGCTGGATCGCATGGGCATCCCGCATCTGCCCAATGAAAGCCACATCATCCCGGTGATGGTGGGCGACCCGGTAAAATGCCGCATGATCAGCGATATCCTGATGAAGGACTGGGGCATCTACGTGCAACCCATCAACTACCCCACCGTACCCCATGGCACCGAGCGGCTGCGCATCACCCCCGGCCCCCTGCATGACGAGGCCGATATGGAACATCTGGTCCAGGCGCTCGATGCCCTGTGGCGCCATTGCGCGCTGGCCCATGCGGTCGCCTGACAGAGTGTGGCACCGCCCCCGGATGGCGCGCCCGGCGGATGGCGCCCCGCGAACAAGAAGAGGTGAGAAAGAAAAGACCGGGAAGCCTATGGAGATAGGATTTTGTCGTGCTACGTTACTGCAACAAGAAACTCGAGGAGGTCACTCATGAAAAAGATTTCGCTGGTCGCCGCCAGCCTTTCCCTGCTTGCCGCGCCTGCCTTCGCTGGCGATCCCGAAGCCGGTGAGCAGGCCTTTGGCCAGTGCCAGACCTGCCATGTCGTCGCCAACGAGGATGGCGAGGTGCTGGCCGGACGCAATGCCCGCAACGGGCCGAACCTTTACGGCATCGTGGGGCGTCAGGCCGGCACGGTCGACGGGTTCCGCTATCAGCGGTCCATCGTTCAGGCCGGCGAAGAGGGGCTGGTCTGGGACGAAGACAGCCTCGTCCCCTATCTGCTGGACCCGCCGGGCTTTCTGACCGAAACGCTGGGCAGCCGCGCGCGTTCGGGCATGTCTCACCGCGTCCGCAGCGAGGATCAGGCACGCGATATTGTGGCCTTCCTGGCGCAGTTCGGCGCCCCGGCCGATGACGCGATGGACGAGGACGGCGAGGACTGATCCCGCCTTCATCACCGTCTGGAAACACCAGGAAACGCCCCGCGCGCCCCGTGCGGGGCGTTTTCATGCGTCGCTCATGCCCTCAGACGATCGCGGCGTTTGTCCTCTGCGCCAGGGGGCCTTTCGCCCAGCCCCTGAGCACCTGATAGGCGACAAAGGGGTTCAGCGCGCTGGCCAGCAGCAACAGACCCGCGCCCAGCCACAACCCGGCGGCGCCGGGCATCGCGGTCAGCGTTGCGGTGGCCATGGCTGCCAGGGGAAAGGTCAGCGCGCCCCACAGCGGGCTGAACCCAGCGCCCAGAAGCCAGCGCCCGCAGATCGCCAGCAGCCCCACGAACGCCAGACCCGCCAGCAGGAAAGCGGACGCCATGGCGGGCCAGCCCAGCGGCGCGGCCACCATCGCCAGCAGCGCCGCAGGGGCCGCATGGATGGCCAGCAGCGGCCGTAACGGGGCGGGCGGCACCGCCTGCGTGAACTGGCCCAGACCGGCCAGCCAAAGGGCCGGCGCGACCACGGCGGCGCCGGCGAAAAGCGCCAGCGACAGGCCCTGCCAGCCCAGCGGCAGCAGCGTCAGCGGCGCAATGATGTAGCCGACAAAGGCCAGATGCCAGGCCGGGCTGGGGCTGCGCGCGGGGGGCGGTGCGGTGATCAGGTGACGCAGAAAGCCCAACGCCACCACCGCCAGCATGCCCAGCCCCGCCCAGACCATCACCAGCGAAAGCCCCGGCGCATAGGGCAGCATCGCGGCGGCCATCAGCATCACCCCCAGCGCCGCCGCCGGGACGCCCAGTTGCCCGGGCAGGACGCGCAACTCCTCGCCCAGCACGGCCGGACGCCGCAACGGTTTCGACCCCCAGGCGACCAGCGCGAAGAGGAAAAGCAGGCTCACTGCGCCCAGCAAGGCCTCGGCCGCGCCGGCGATCAGCGGGTTGGCGAGCCTTTCGCCCATCAGCCGCCAGCCCAGTCCCAGCCCCCACAGCCCCATCAGCGGCGGAAAGATCGCCGGCGGCACCTGGCGCCACAGCCCCGGCGGCGGCGCGGCGGGGGGCGGCGGGAAATGGCGCGGCTTGGGGTCGGTCATCGGCAGATCCTCGGCTTCGGGCACCCGCATAGCCCGTCCGCCCCCCACCCCGCAAGCACGCCCCGCCCGCCCCCTCATCTTGCCC
>SKHK01000141.1 GCA_007117005.1 Paracoccaceae bacterium | reverse complement strand
GACCAGACAGCCCTGGCTACCGCCCCAAACCCCTGCGCCACCCCGCATCTGACCCGCATCCCCGCCCGGCCGTCAGGCGCCCCGGCGGGTGCGGCCATGGCCGACCGCCTGCCCGATGCCGCCGGCCCCGCGCGTGACACCGCCGTGACCCGCGCGCTGCTGGCCGGCAACCTGCCCGATTTTCAGCGCCAGCTTCAGCCCGTCACCATGACCGGCCCCGATGGCCGCGGCGGGCAAAGCCGGATCACCCTATGCGTGATGCCCGATTATCTGGCGCTGGGCACGGATGCCGATTTCCTGCGCGTGCCGATGGGCCTGCCCGCGGCCAGCCGCATTGCAGAAGCCTTTGCCATGATGCTGCCCACGCCCGCGATGGTCGATGCGATCCATGCGCAGGCGCGGGTCCGCCTGACCCCCTCGCCCATCCCGCCGGGGCCGCAGATGGGCTCGACCGGCTGGTTCGTGCGCCACAACGCCACGCTGGAGGGCCAGCGCCGGCAGGCCGGCGGGCGGCTGGGGCAGCTGGTCTCGGGGCACAAGAAGGACCTGGTGCTGAGCCCGCGCCTGCAGCGCGCGGCCGGGCGGGTGGCGATCTATGGCTGGCACCGTGCCTCTGGCCAGCCGATCCAGCCGCTGAGCACCGTTCATGGCGCGGGCTATGCCGATTACAGCCACGGTGTCCGGCTGGTCAGCCGGCAGGCCTTTGTGAACGGGCAGCCGGCCGATCTGCGCGCGCTGCTGGCCGATCCGCGCCATGCCGCTATCCTGTCACCGGACGGGCCGATCACCGACATCGTGCTGGCCGCCGCGCGGCTCTGACATCGGCGCAGGGGCCGGGTGCACCGCCCTGGCTGACGTCAGGCGCCGGGTGGCTGCGGCGGTTGCGGCGGCTGCCCCTGGATGGCGTTGCGCAGCGCGGTCGCGGGGGACTGCCGCTGGTTGCGCCGGGCTTCCTCGTCCCCCGGGGCCACGAGGCCCGCGGAAATCACCAGTTTCGCCGCATCCTCAACCGACATGTCCAGAAACCGCACATCGCTTTCGGGCACGAAAAGCAGAAAGCCGGAGGTGGGGTTCGGCGTGGTGGGCAAAAAAACGGCGATGTGGCGCTCGCCTGCGGGCAGGTGCCCGGCGACCTCGCCCCGCGCGTCAGAGGCATGAAAGGCGATGGCCCAGATGCCGCGGCGGGGATATTCCACCAGGCAGGCGCGCTGAAAGCTGTTGGAATTGCTGGTGAAGACCGTCTCGGCGATCTGCTTCAACGCGCGATAGACCGAGCGCACGACGGGCATGCGCGCCACGATCCGTTCGCTCCAGTCGATCAGTTGGCGCCCGAAGAACCCCTTGGCGAACCAGCCCACCGCCAGCGTGAACAGCAAGAAGATGATCACGCCCATGCCCGGAAAGCTGAGCGCGGTCAGAAAATCCGGCAACAGGCGGCGCGGCAAGAGCGGCAGCACGCGGTTGTCGATGAATTCGACCGCGGCGAACAGCAGCCAGATGGTCAGCACCGCCGGGGCGACGACGATCAGCCCGGTCAGGAAGGAGGCACGCAGCCCGGCCAGGATGGCCCGAAAGGGTGTGCGCTCTGGGTCCTGCATGGGTGTCTCCGCGAGAGGGGCCGGGGTCAGCGCCGTATCTAGTGGCCCTGCGCCGCGCTAACAAGAGGCCGCGCCGGGCGCCGGCCAGCCCGCGGCGCCGCCACCACGCAGCGCCCTACCACGCATCCAGCGCCAATGCCGGATCGGCGCGCAGCCCCGGCGCCTGGCCCGCGCGCAGATAGTCCCAGCCCGCCAGCGCGATCATCGCGGCATTGTCCGTGGCCCAGGTCAGCGGCGGCAGTGACAGGGTGACGCCGTGGCGCGCGGCCAGCGCGCCGATCCGGTCGCGCAACGGCCGGCTGGCCGCCACGCCGCCAACCACCACGACCGAGGCCACAGGATGCGCGGCCAGCGCGCGGTCCAGCTTTGCCTCGGCGATATCCAGGCAGGCCGCCACGAAAGACGCCGCGACATCGGCGCGCGCGGCTTCGGTCTGCATCAGCGCAGGCTCGCGCTCCAGCAGCCGCGCGATGCTGGATTTCAGGCCGGAAAAGGAAAAGGCGTATCCCTCGCGCAGCATCGGGCGCGGCAGCGGATGGCGCGGGGTGCCATCGGCGGCCAGCCGGTCGATGGCCGGCCCGCCCGGCATCGGCAGGCCCAGGCTGCGCGCGACCTTGTCATAGCATTCGCCCATCGAATCGTCGCGCGTCTGGCCCAGCGCGGTGATCCGCGTGGCGCTTTCCATCAGCGCCAGCGCCGTATGCCCGCCGGACACCAACAGGACCAGCGCTGGGTAGACAATCTGCCCGCCCTCCAGTTCCGGGCTGCGCAGATGCCCGCGCAGGTGGTTGACGCCGATCACCGGCTTGCCCCAGGCCAGCCCCAGCCCCTGCGCGGCGTTCACCCCCACCAGCAGCGAGCCGATCAGCCCCGGCCCCCGCGTCACCGCAATCGCCGCAATCCGCGCGCGGTCATGGTCGATGGCACCCATCACCTGCTGCAACGTGGGCAGGATCGCCGCCAGATGCGCCCGGCTGGCAAGGTCCGGGAATACCCCACCGAAAGCCTCGTGAATGCTGTACTGGTTCACGGTCTCGCAGGCCGTGACGGTGCCATCCTCGGCCACCAGCGCAAGCGATGTATCGTCGCAGGAGGTCTCGACGCCGAGGATCAGGTCCGCGCTCATGCCACGCCCCCCATGTAGGGCGCCAGATCGGCGGGCGAGAGCGCGCCCTGGCGTTCGATCCGCGCCGGGCTATGGCGGCAGTTCACCAGGGTCGATGGCGTGGTGCCGCGCGCACGCCCGGCGATCACCATATCCGGCGCGCCCGTCAGTTGCGCCAGCGCGCCCTCGGTGCCCGCCGGGGTGGGCTGGCCGGACCGGTTGGCGCTGGTCACTGTCAGCGGGCCGGTGCGGGCGATCAGGGCCAGCAGCAGGGCATCATCGGGGATCCGAAAGGCCAGTTCGTCGCGCCCGGCCAGCCAGTCCGGGGCGCGCGCGGGGTCCAGCGCCAGTGCGATGGTCAGCGGCCCGGGGCAGAAGGGCGAGGCGATCAGCCGCGCCACTGTGTCGTCAACCAGCGCGCCGATGGCAGTCAGTTGCGCGGCATCGGCGACCATGACCGGCAGGTTCTTTTCGGCCGGGCGGTCCTTCAGCGCGAAGATACGCGCCACCGCCGCCGGGCGATCGGCGCGCGCGGCCAGGCCGAGCACGGTGTCGGTGGGCAAAAGCAGCGTGCCGCCCCCGTCCAGACAGGCGGCGGCGCGGGTCAGCAGGGCGTCGTCGGGCGTGCTCATCGGGGCGGGTCCGGCTGGGGTGGCAAAAGGGCGCGGGCCTCGGTCAGCGGGGCCAGCAGGGCGATGCCGTCTGCGCGCGGCGCGGGGCGGGGCGACACATGGGCAAAGACGGCGAGCGGTGGCGGGTCGATGGGCAGCGCCGTCACGCCGGGGATGGCGGGATCGAACCCTTTCAGCCGGGCCAGCGGGCCAGTCAGGGCGAAGCGGCCCCGCCGGGCGCGCAGGTCACTCAGCAGCGCGGGCAAAGGGGCGCAGCCGGCCTCGGTCGCCGTGGTGGCCGGATAGAGCGCCCAGAAGACCTGTCCCCCCGGCGCCGGGCGCAAGGAAACAAGGGGTTTCGCCCCCGCATCGATCCCGGCATCAACGCGGGCCTGCTGCGCCTGCAGGTCCAGCGCCGACACGCCCGCCAGCGCCAGCCCGGCACCATGGGCAAAGGCGTTGGCAAAGCTGACCCCGACCCG
>SKHK01000219.1 GCA_007117005.1 Paracoccaceae bacterium | reverse complement strand
CCACGGCGCCCGAGGTCAGCCTGCGCCCGGAGCGCCGCCCGGCCCGCCCGGCGGCCCCGCCGCCCCAGGCTGAGACCCCGCTGGAAACAGCCCGTCCTGCCCCCGCCGAGCCTGCGCCAGAACCGACGCCAGAACCGACGCCGGAGTCCGAACGCACCCCGCCGCCGCCGCCTGCCGATGCCATCGCCGATGCGCTGGCACAGGCTCTGGCTGGCGATGGTGGGCCGCTTGCGCCGGAAAGCCCCGGCACAGGCGGCGCAACGCTCAGCCAGGCCGATGCCGACGGGCTGCGGCTGCGGGTCGAGGAATGCTGGAATGTCGGCGCGCTGTCGACAGAGGCCATGAATGTGGTTGTCTCGATCTATTTCGAGATGACACGCGATGGCCGCCCCGTGCCCGGTTCGATCCGGCTGGAGGATGCCTCTGGCGGCGGCGCGGCGGCTCAGCAGCGTGCGTTCGAGGCCGGTCGCGCCGCGATCATCGATTGTGGTACAGAGGGGTTCGGATTGCCCCAGGACCAGTACGAGGCCTGGCGCGAAGTTGTAATGACGTTCAATCCTGCGAGGATGAGTTTCCGATGACCCCAATTGCCCGCCGCCGTCTTCTTGGCCTTCTGGCCGGCGCCGCCACCGCGCCGCTTGCCGGCCCGCTTTACGCGCCCCGCCCTGCGGCCGCGCAGTCCGGCCCGCTGCGCATCGAGGTGACCGAGGGCGTGATCGAACCCGTGCCCTTTGCCATCCCCGCCTTTCTGGCCGAGGGCAGCGGTGCGGCGCAGTATGGCGAGGCGATGACCCGCGTCATCGCCGCCAATCTTTCCGGCACGGGCCTGTTGCGCGAGATTCCCGAAACCGCCCATGTCGGCCGGATCGGCAGTTTCGACAGCCCGGTGCAATTCGCCGACTGGCGCGCGATCAATGCGCGCGCGCTGATCACTGGGGCGGTGCGCTCATCGGGGCAGAACCTCAGCGTGCGGTTCCGCCTTTTCGATGTGTCCTCTGGCCAGCAGATGGGCGACGGGCTCCAGCTTGATGCGCGCTCTGATGCCTGGCGGCGCATGGCGCACCGGGTGTCGGACCAGGTCTATGCCCGCCTGACCGGCGAGACCGGTTATTTCGACAGCCGCGTGGTGTTCGTCGCCGAATCCGGCCCGCGCGAAAACCGGCGCAAGCAGGTGGCGATCATGGATCAGGACGGCGAGAACGTGCAGTTCCTGACCGACGGCAGCGCGCTGGTCTTCGCGCCGCGCTTTTCGCCCGGCGGCGACCGCATCCTGTTCACCAGCTACGAGACGGGCTTTCCGCGCATCTATCTGATGGACCTGTCCAACCGTCGCCGCCAGGTGATCGGCGATCAGCCCGGCACGATGACCTTTGCGCCGCGGTTCTCGCCCGATGGCGGCTCGGTGATCTATTCGCTGTCGGTGGGCGGGGCGACCAATCTGTACGTGCTGAACCTGTCGAACGGGCGCCGGGTGCAGGTGACGCAGACATCGGCTATCGACACCGCGCCCAGTTTCGCGCCCGACGGGCAGCGCGTGGTCTTCGAAAGCGACCGCAGCGGCACCTCGCAGCTTTACGTCATGCCCGCAGGTGGGGGCGAGCCGCGCCGCGTCAGTGCCGGGCAGGGCCGCTATTCCACCCCGGTCTGGTCGCCCCGCGGTGACCTGATCGCCTTCACCAAGTCGCATGCCGGCCGCTTTCATATCGGGGTGATGCGCACCGATGGCACGGGCGAGCGGTTGCTGACCTCGTCCTTCCTGGACGAGGGGCCGACCTGGGCGCCCAACGGCCGGGTGATCATGTTCACGCGCGAGGCCGCGGGGGCCGAGCCGATGCTGATGTCGGTCGATATCACCGGGCGCAACCTGCGCCGCATACCGACACCCGGCGCGGCATCCGACCCGGCCTGGTCGCCGCTGATGAGTTGAGGACGCTTGCGCCCGCTTCACGAGCGCGCGAGCGCGGGGCGGACAGGATAACGGGCTCTTGCGCCGGACAGCGGTTCTGCCAAGGCAACAGCCAGATCAATCGAGGGATACCATCATGAGACTGTTTTCCATCACCACGCTGCTGGTCGCCACGCTGGCGCTTGCGGCCTGCACCAACCCGCGCGGCGGCGTGGGCGATTTCGGCCCGGATGGCGGCGCGGGCGCCGGGATCGGCACCACGGCGCTGGGCGACCCGAACGACCCGGGATCGATCGCGCATTTCAACCAGCGCATCGGCGACCGGGTGCTGTTCGTGACCGACAGCAGCGAGCTGACGCCCGAGGCACAGAACGTCCTGCGCGCACAGGCGGCCTGGCTGGCGACCAATACCCGGCATCAGGTGCTGATCGAGGGTCATGCCGACGAACGCGGCACGCGCGAATACAACGTCGCCCTGGGCGCCCGGCGGGCGGCGACGATCGAGCGGTTTCTGGTTGCCCAGGGCGTGGCGTCCAGCCGCATCCGCACGGTCAGCTATGGCAAGGAACGCCCGGTCGAGGCCTGCCCGGCGGCGCGTTGCTGGGACCAGAACCGCCGCGGCGTGACGGTGGTGTCGCTCTGATCGGGCGGCGTTCGGTGCGGATGGGGGGAAGGGGGGCTTTCTGCCCCCCTCTTCGGCGATGCCGAATTCACCCCCCGAGAGTATTTCGGGCAAAATGAAAGAGCCGGTGGCGGCGCTGCTGGACTGTCTGGGGCGCCATGCGCCGGGCCGGCCGGTGGGGGTCGCGGTCTCTGGTGGTGGCGATTCGATGGCGCTGCTGGTGCTGGCCGCAGAGGCCGGGCTGGCCGGCGCGGCCGCGACGGTCGATCACGGGTTGCGGCCAGAGGCGCCGGGCGAGGCGGCGGCGGTGGGCGCGCTATGTGCGCGGTTGTCGGTGCCGCATGCGGTGTTGCCCTGGCGTCATGCCGGGGCGGGCAATCTGCAGGCGGCGGCGCGCGCGGGGCGGCGGGATCTGCTGGCCTGCTGGGCACGGGCGCGTGGGCTGCGCGCCGTGCTGCTGGGTCATACGCTGGATGATCAGGCAGAGACGGTTCTGATGAGGCTGGCGCGGGGCTCTGGCGTCGATGGTCTGTCCGGGATGGAAGAGTCGTTCGCGCTGGGCGATGTGCTGTTTCTGCGCCCGTTTCTTTCCGTGCCGCGGGCCGCGTTGCGCGAGGTTCTGAAAGCGCGCGGGATCGGCTGGTGCGAGGATGGGTCGAACGCGGATGCGCGGTTTCAGCGGGTGCGCGCGCGCCAGGCGCTGACCGCGCTGGGGCCGCTGGGGATCACGGCGCAGGGCCTGGCGGCGACGGCGGCGCGGCTGCGGGATGCGCGGGCGGCGCTGGAGGCGCAGGTGGATGCGGTGCTGAGCCGCCATGCGCGGGAAGCGGCGGGTATGGTGGTGCTGTCGCGCGCGGTGCTGGACCTGCCGGCCGAGGTGAGGGACCGGGTGTTCCTGCGCGTTCTGCAGGGGCTGTGCGGGCCGGGCTATCCGCCGCGGCGGGCGGCGTTGACCCGTTGGATCGCGCAGGCGCAAGCGCGGATCGAGGCCGGGCGCGGTGGGGCGTTGCGGGGCTGTGTGTTGCAGGCGGGGCCAGACGGGTTGTTGCTGCACAGAGAGCCGGCGGCGGTTCAGGGGCAGGCAGTGCCAGCGGGTCAGGTCTGGGACAGGCGCTGGCAAGCCGTCGCGCCGCCCTCGGACAGAGAGGGCCCGTCAGGCGCGTCAGGGCTGGAATTGCGGGCCCTGGGCGCGGCGGGCCTGCTGGCGCTGAGCCGCGGCGCGAAGGCCGGGTGCCATGCCCATTGGCGCGCCCTTGGCCTGCCGCGCGCCGCGCTGGCGGCTCAGCCCGGGCTGTG
>SKHK01000168.1 GCA_007117005.1 Paracoccaceae bacterium | reverse complement strand
GCAGCCGCTTGAGCTACCTGATGGCTCCGCGCCTGCGCCCATTGCTCACGCCGCCGAATGATGGCACACAAAAGGAGAACAGACTCGACTTACGAGTGGCCCTGAAAACGGGGGCAGGTCATCAGAAAAGTCATGTGCCGTGTGAAACTTCACGCGACCTGCTTCCGTTAATGCTGCGTGGCCAGAAACGGCCCGAGATTGATAGAGAACGACATGAAGAAGTGCATCATCCCCGCCGCCATTGCATCCACCTTTGCATTCCCGGCCCTTGCCGACACCGGAATCGGGCTTGCCGGCGAGCGTACTCTCGTGATGATCGATCTGGCCTCGGGGCAGGTGACCGGCATGACCGAGATGGACTATGACGGGCGCATTCACGGGATCGATTTCCGTCCGGCGACCAACAGCCTGATCGGCGTCACCGAAGGCTTCGAGGTGGTCAATATCGACCCCGAGACAGGTGAGTGGGAACTCATCGTCGCGATGGATACCGAGATGGAGATCGAAGACGGCGCTGCCGTGATCGTCGACATCAACCCGGCGGCAGACGCGCTGAGATTCATGTCCGGCACCACGAACCACCGGGTGAATCTCTCGACCGGCGAAGTCATGGTGGACGGAGACCTGACCTTTGCCGAAGGCACGAGCGGAACGCCGATGGTCGAGGGTACCGCCTACAGCAATGCCTTCGGCGAGCCTGAATCGACGGCGATGTACAACATCGACACAGAACGCGCGGCGCTGCTGCTGCAGACTGCGCCGAATGATGGTGACAACAAGATGATCGGCGCATTGGGCGCGATGATCGAAGGGCCGATCGGGTTCGACATCGTGACCGATGCCGAGGGCAACAATACCGCATGGCTTTCCGCGAACGGGGCCTTGCACATGGTCTCGCTGGAAAGTGGCGCCATCACCGGCACCTGGGAGATCGAAGCACTGGATGTCACGCTGCGTGATCTGACGGTCATGGCGTCGGACGACTGACGCGTAGTCGTTCGCATGCGCGCGCCGCGGCATCATGCTGCGGCGCGCAGGCTTTCGGCGGCGCTGCAGTTGCACAGTGACAGGTACCGCCAGTGCTTGAAACGCGTGACGATCCAGCGCGGCTTGACGTGGCTTGTGTCGATCATCGGCACCGACAGGTCAGCGCCCCGGGGCAAACTGTTGCAGGGGGCGGATGGGGGGGCGCAGCGTCTGCCCGATCGCTTCGTCCCCCCCGGCTTTGACAAGACCGCGGGTTGCGGCATAACAGGGAGAACGAGCAAGGGGCCGGGTCCGTGAGCGACAGCAACAGCATCCCCTCTTTCGCCGAGCCGCCACCCGGTCACGGCAGGGCACTGCCGCGGCGGCCCATCGAGTCGCTGGCATTGCGCTCGATCATTGCGCTGATCCTGCGCGAGATGACCACGCGCTTTGGCCGCCGGCCCGGCGGCTATGCCTGGGCGATCTTGCAGCCGCTGTTCCTCATCATCATTCTGGGCACGGCCTGGTCGCTTCTGATGCGCACGCCCAGCCTGGGCACCAGCTTCCTGCTTTACAAGGGGACGGGCCTGCTGATCGTGCTGACCTTCACCAATATCGGTTCTGTCATCGGCCAGGGGCTGTCCTATTCCAAGTCGCTGCTCTTCTATCCCGGCGTCACCTGGGTCGATGCCCTGCTCGCGCGCTTCGTGCTCAACGGGCTGCTGCTTTGCTTCACCACATTCATCATCCTGGCCGGGATCATGTCCTATGAGGGCATCCGCACGCCGCTGGACTGGCCGAAAGTGCTGCTGGCCATGGGCCTGACCCTGGCGCTGGGTGCCGGCATGGGTGTACTGAACTGCTACCTGTTCAGCCGCATTCCGGTCTATTCGAACATCTGGCGTATCCTGACCGCGCCGCTGACGATCATCTCCGGGGTCATCATCCATTACGAGGCGATGCCAGAACTGGCGCAGCGCTACCTGTGGTACAACCCGCTTCTGCATCTCACCGGCATCATGCGTGACGGCTTCTACCCGCTGTATCGGCCGGATTACATTTCCATCAGTTATGTCATGCTCTGGATCATGGTGCCGATGGTGCTGGGCCTGCTGCTGGTACGGAAATACAACAAGGACCTGATCAACCGTTAGGCCGCATGGGCAGGGGGGCTGGCGCAGGTCGCCGGCGGGCCATGTCACTTTTTTGGGGGCGATGGCCGTCCACCGCTGATAGTTGACGCTTCGCGCCCGGTCCGGCTTGCAGTCCCGGCCCCGCACGGCTACCCATGCAGGCAATCGGCCCTGCAAGGCGCGGGACCGGCAAGGATGACGCGGACAACCGGGAACGGGCAGCAAGATGGCCGAAGAAGAACTGGAAATCGACACCGATGACCTGAAACGCCGGATGGAGGGCGCGCTGGCGGCGCTGCGCACCGAATTCGGGTCGCTGCGCACGGGGCGGGCCTCGGCCTCGATGCTGGAGCCCATCCAGGCCGAGGCCTATGGCCAGATGACGCCGATCAACCAGCTGGGAACCGTCAACGTGCCGGAGCCGCGCATGGTCACCATCAATGTCTGGGACAAGGCGATGGTGGGCAAGGTGGAAAAGGCGATCCGCGAAAGCGGGTTGGGCATCAACCCGCAGCTGAACGGCACCATCATCATGCTGCCGATCCCCGAGTTGAACGAGGAACGCCGCCGCGACCTGACCCGCGTGGCCGCGCAATATGCCGAAAGCGCGCGCGTGGCGATCCGCAACGTGCGCCGTGACGGGATGGACCAGCTCAAGCGCGCCAAGGCCGCGGGCATGAGCGAGGACGAGCACAAGCTCTGGTCCGAGGAGGTGCAGGAGATGACCGACACCTTCATCGGCCGCGTCGACAAGGCGCTGGAAGCCAAGCAGGAAGAGATCATGCAGGTCTAGGCCCGTTCTGCCCGTGGCCGGGGCGTTAAGGTGTGCGGAGAGTGATATGGCCGGCGGCCCGGAACATGTGGCGATCATCATGGACGGCAACGGCCGTTGGGCCACGGCCAAGGGCTGGCCACGGCTGGTCGGTCACCGCAAGGGCGCCGAGCGGGTCAAGGAGATCGTGCGCTGCGCGCCGGACCTGGGTATCCGCTGGCTGACGGTCTACGCGTTTTCGACCGAGAACTGGAAACGCTCCACGCGCGAGGTGCTGGGCCTGATGGGCCTTTTCGCCCGTTACATCCAGCGCGAGGCCGAAGAGATGTCGGCCGAGGGCGTGCGCATGCGCTTCATCGGCGAGCGCAGGCGGCTGGACCCGAAGCTGCAGGACCTGATGGCCTGGATCGAGGAACGCACGCGCAACAACACCCGGCTGAACCTGACGGTGGCCATCAATTACGGCGGGCGGGACGAGATCACGCGCGCCGTGCAGGCCATCGCCGCGCAGGTGCAGGCAGGCCAGCTTGACCCCGCGGCCGTCGATCATGCCTGCCTGTCGGCGGCGCTGGACACGCGGGACCTGCCGGACCCCGATCTGGTGATCCGCACCTCTGGCGAGACCCGGGTGTCGAATTTCCTGCTCTGGCAATCGGCCTATTCGGAATACGAATTCTCGCCCGTCCTCTGGCCGGATTTCACGCCCGAGGTGCTGGCCGAAATCGTCACCCGCTACGGCCACCGCGAACGGCGCTTCGGCGCGGTGCTGTCATGAGCGACGCCCGTTTCGGCGACCTGGGCACGCGGCTGGCCTCGGCGGTTGTGATGATCGTGCTCGGTGCCGGCGCGCTATGGGCGGGGGGGCTGGTGCTGGCGGTGCTGGCGACCCTGCTGGCCGGGCTGATGGGGTGGGAGCTTTACCGCATGCTGCAGCCCGATGCCCCGCCGGGCCGGGCAGAGGCGCATGGCGTGGTGGCCGCGGTGCTGGTGGCGGTATTCACCTTTACCTGGGGCGGGGCGGTCTCGCTGGCCGGGCTGCTGCTGGGGGCGGTGCTGGTGGCCTGGCGCATGCCGCGCGACCGGGCGCTTTTCGCCGCCTATCTGGCGCTGATCGTTGTGGCGGCGCATGGGCTGGTGGTGCTGCATGGCAGCTTTGGCCCGGTCTGGGTGCTTTGGCTGGTGCTGATCGTCATCGGCTCTGACGTGGCGGGCTATTTCGCCGGGCGGCTGATCGGCGGGCCGAAATTCTGGCCGCGCATAAGCCCGAAAAAGACCTGGTCAGGCACCGTGGCGGGCTGGGTGGTCGCGGCGGGCATCGGCGTGGGTTTCGCGCAGGCGATGGGCGCAGGGGCTGGGCTGGTGGCGCTGTCGGTGCTGCTGGCGCTGGCCGGGCAGTTGGGCGACATCGCCGAAAGCGCCATCAAACGGCGCATGGGGGTCAAGGACAGCTCGGCCCTGATCCCGGGTCATGGCGGCGTGCTGGACCGGTTCGACGCGCTGATCGCGGTGCTGGCGCTGGCATATCTGGCGGCGCTGGCCGGCGTGCTGGGCATGCTGGTCGGCGCAGCGTAGGGGGACGGGCTGATGCGGCGGGTTTCGGTCTTTGGTGCCACCGGCTCGGTCGGCGAAAGCACGCTGGACCTGATCGCTCGGCGCGACGATTGCCGCGTGGTGGCGCTGACCGGCGGGCGCAATGTGGTGCGGCTGGCGGAACTGGCGCGCGCGCATCGGGCCGAACTGGCGGTCACCGCGCATGACGACTGCCTGGGCGACCTGCGCGCCGCGCTTGCCGGCAGCGGGGTCGCGGTGGCGGCGGGTGCGCAGGCGCTGGTTGAGGCCGCGGCCCGCCCTGCCGATTGGGTGATGTCGGCCATCGTCGGCGCGGCCGGGCTGGCGCCTGGTTTTGCGGCGCTGGCGCAGGGCGGCGTGCTGGCGCTGGCCAACAAGGAATCGCTGGTCTGTGCCGGGGCGCTGTTGAAGGCCGAGGCCGCGCGCCACGGCGCCACCATCCTGCCCGTGGACAGCGAACACTCGGCGGTCTTTCAGGCCCTGACGGGCGAGGATATCGCGGCGGTGGAGACACTCACGCTCACCGCGTCCGGCGGGGGGCTGCGCGACTGGCCGCTGGACCGTCTGGCCCGCGCCACGCCCGCAGATGCCGGCCAGCACCCCAACTGGGACATGGGCCAGCGCATCACCATCGATTCGGCCTCGATGTTCAACAAGGCGATGGAGGTGATCGAGGCGCGCGAGTTCTTCGGCATCGCGCCCGAGCGGATCGAGGTGCTGATCCATCCGCAATCGCTGGTTCATGCGCTGGTCGGTTTCTCCGATGGGGCGGTGATGGCGCATCTGGGCGCGCCGGACATGCGCCACGCCATCGGCTATGCGCTCAACTGGCCCGCGCGCGCGCCGCTGCCGGTGGCGCGGCTGGACCTTGTGCAGGCCGGGCGGCTGGATTTCCACGCCCCGGACCCTGCGCGCTATCCGGCGCTTGGCCTGGCCTGGGATGTCATGGCTGCCGGCGGGTGCGCCGGCGCGGTGTTCAACGCCGCCAAGGAAGCCGCGCTCGATGCCTTCATCGCCGGGCGTATCGGCTTTGCGGACATGGCCCGGCTGGTGGAACGAACGCTTGAAGTCACGGCGCAAGAGACCGATATCACCCGCGACCCCGCCTCGCTGGCCGAGGTGCTGGAAACCGACACCGACGCCCGCCGCCGCGCCACCGCGCTGGCTGACGGGCTGGCCCGCAGCGGCGCGGCCTGAAGGAGCAGAGCATGGATCTTTTCGGCATGTTGCCCGGCTTCGGCAACGTTTTCTTCACCCTCGGCGCCTTTGTCATCGCGCTGTCGGTGATCGTCGCGGTGCATGAATACGGCCATTACATCGTCGGGCGCTGGTCCGGCATTCATGCCGAGGTCTTCTCCATCGGCTTTGGCCCGGTGCTGTTGTCGCGCGTGGACCGGCACGGCACGCAATGGCAGATCGCCGCGCTGCCCTTCGGCGGTTATGTGAAATTCCTCGGTGATGCCGACGCGGCCTCGGCCGGGGCAGACGGGGCGGCGGTCTCGGGCATGGATGCAGCGCAGCGCCGGCGCACGATGCATGGCGCGCCGCTCTGGGCGCGTTCGGCCACCGTGGCGGCGGGGCCGATGTTCAACTTCATGTTCTCCATCGCGGCCTTCTCGGTCTATATCATGGTGCAGGGCCTGCCGGCCGATGCGCCGCGCGTGGGCGCTGTGCACCCCATGCCCCCCGTCACCGCCACCGACGCCGGCACGCTGCAAGAGGGCGACCTGATCACCGCCATCGAGGGCGAGCGCGTCGATAGCCTGCGCGACTTCTTCCGCGAGGCAGAGCGCCTGCCCGGCCAGCCGGTGACCGAATACACCGTGCTGCGTGACGGGCGCGCGCTGACCCTGCCGGGCCCGCACCCGCTGCCGGCGCGGGCCCAGGGGATCACCCTGCAATCGGCCGCCCGCGATGCCGGCCTGCGTCCGGGCGATGTGATCCTCAGCATCGACGACCAGCCGGTCCACGCCTTTGGCGATCTGCTGCCCATCGTCGCCGACGCCGAAGGCGCCCCTCTGACCCTGCGCATCTGGCGCGAGGGCGAGACCTTCGAGACCACGCTGAATCCGCGGCGCACCGACCTGCCCCTGCCCGAAGGCGGTTTCGAGACGCGCTGGCTGATCGGCCTGCAAAGCGGCACGTTCTTCGAGACGCCGACCCGCAGCGCCGGCCCGGTCGAGGTGGTGCCGATGGCCGCGCAGCAGACGCTAGATGTCATCACCCGCAGCTTTTCGGGGCTGTATCACATGATCGCCGGGGCGATCAGCACCTGCAATCTGTCCGGCCCCATCGGCATCGCCACCACATCCGGTGCGATGGCGTCCGACGGGCTGTGGCAGTTCATCTGGTTCATTGCGGTACTGTCCACGGCGGTGGGGCTGCTGAACCTGTTCCCGATACCGATTCTGGATGGCGGTCATCTGGTCTTTCACGCCTACGAGGCGGTCACCGGCAAGCCGCCAAGCGAACGGGTGCTGGGCGTGCTGATGGCGACGGGCCTGGCGCTGCTGGGAACCGTCATGCTGTTTGCGATCTTCAACGACCTCTTCTGTCGGTTCTTTCCTGCCATTGGCTGACCAGACGTCCTGCAGAGCAGGGGCGGGGTTCGCCTTGGGTTAACCCTGTCCCGCTTTCGGCACGCGGTTGCCGCAATCCTGCCGTGTTGTGCTGCCAATTCATCCCTGCGTGCGCCTGTCATCGGGCGCGTGCAGCGATAAAAGGAGCATGCGATGTCATTTTCCAGCGCGCCGATGTTTGCGATGGTCGATCTTCAGGGGCCGACGGCCCGGGCCCTGCGCCTGCTTTTTCGCCTGGGGTTTGACCGGGTGTGGTTCGCGCTGGCGGTGATTGTCAGCTTGCTGATCGCGGCCGAGGCGGCCGATCTGATGCTGCATTGGCTGGGCGCGACGCCTGCACGCTGAACCTGCACCCCCGCCGATCGGGCCCCCCGCCGACTGCCGCTGACGCGGTCGCGGGGTTGTCGACGAACGACCAAAGACCCGAAACATGATGCCCTGACGCCGCCGCCATCGCGGTGATGCAGGGCATCCACCACCGCCCTAGCGGCGGTCGAGACCCCCGCCCCCTGCGGCAGTGTTGCACCCCCGCGCTGGTTCCCTTGAAATCCTGCCGCGTCGATCACATCGCTTTGACATTGGTCTTGCAGGCGGCTAGGCAAGAACAAACACAAAAGCGGTAAGACGGGGCGACAACATGCGTGGGTTTGGCCAGGCCAGGACAGGATACGCGGTAGCGAACACCAGGAAAAAGGTCGCGCTGCCCCTTCTCTATCTCTTTGCAATGGCAGCTTTTTTCTTGTCTTTGCCAAGCATGGCGGAGGCGCAGACCTACCGTTTCACCAGCGTCGCGGTGCAGGGCAACCAGAATATCGACGACGAAAGCATCGTCGGCTTTGCCAGAATCGCTCGCAACCGCAGCATCAGCGCGGCGGAACTGAACGCGGCCTTCCAGCGCGTGTCCGCCACCGGGTTCTTCCGGTCGGTGGATTTCGTGCCCAGCGGCAACCGGCTCACCATCCGGGTCGAGGAATTTCCGATCATCAACCGCGTGAACCTGGAGGGGAACCGCCGCCTGGACGATGACGTGCTGCTGCCGTTGATCCGGTCCCGTTCCGGCGCGGTCTATTCCCCGGCGCAGGCCGAAGCCGATGCCACCGCGATGGCCGAGGCCTATGCCGCCCAGGGCCGCCTGGCCGCGCGCATCACCCCGCGCCTGATCGAACGCGGCAGCGGTCGCGTCGACCTGGCCTTCGAGATCGTCGAGGGGCGCATGGTCGAATTCGAGCGCATCAGCTTCGTGGGCAACCGCAGTTTTTCCGACCGGCGCTTGCGCGGCGCCATCGACACCGCCGAGGCGGGCATCGCCTCGGCCTTTTTCGCGGCGGACAATTTCAGCGAACAGCGCATCGCCCGGGACCGCCAGACGCTGGAGGATTTCTATCGCTCGCGCGGGTATCCGGATGCGCAGGTCCTCTCTGCCGTGACCGAACTGAATCCGGAACGCGATGCCGCCTTCGTCACCTTCACAATCCGCGAAGGGCAGCGCTACAATTTCGGCACGATCGAGGTGATCTCGGAAGTGGCTGACATCGACGCCGCGCCCTATCAGGCGGTGGTCAATGTACGCTCGGGCACCCTGTTCACGCCCGGCCAGCTGGAAAACCTGATCCAGCGGCTGGAGACGACGGCAGCGCGGGCGGGGCATCGATTCATCCGGGCCGAGCCGCGCTTTTCGCGCAACGAGCGTGAGCAGACCATCGATGTGACCATGGCCCTGGTGCGGGGCGAGCGCGTGGTGATCGAACGGATCGACATTCAGGGCAATACCACCACGCAGGACAATGTGCTGCGCCGTGAGTTCCATGTGGCAGAGGGCGACCCGCTGAACCCGCGCGAGATTCGCGAAGCCGCGGCACGGATCGAGGCGCTGGGCCATTTCTCGCGCGTGGAACACGGCACGCGGCCGGGGTCCACGCCGGATCAGCGTGTGGTCGACCTGGAGGTCGAGGAAGCGCCCACGGGCTCGCTGGGTTTCGGTCTCAGCTATGGCGCCTCGGCCGGGATCGGTGCCAATGTTCAGTAT
This sequence comes from Paracoccaceae bacterium, assembly GCA_007117005.1. Classification (GTDB taxonomy): domain Bacteria; phylum Pseudomonadota; class Alphaproteobacteria; order Rhodobacterales; family Rhodobacteraceae; genus Pararhodobacter. The sequence goes on along the minus strand of SKHK01000168.1, from coordinate 4,687 downwards.
TCCGAGGACAACTTCCTCGGGCGCGGCCAGCAGGTGCGGGTGACGCTGTCCACCGTGCGGGATTCGCGCAGCCTGGACATGTCCTTTACCGACCCGGCGGTGTTCGACCGGGATCTCGCTTTCGGGATCACGCTGGGCTACACGCAGTCGACGTCGAACGATTTCACCCGCTTCGACGCGACCCTGCTGCAGATCTCGCCCTCCATCAGCTTCCCGACCAGCCGCCATGGCCGGCTGCAACTGCGGGCAGGGCTGCAGCGGGACCAGATGCGGTTGCCCGACGATCCGACGGCGCTGAACCCGGATCTTTCGGACCGTATCGTTGGGGATGGCGGCCGCTTCATTACCTCCACCGTGGGCCTGACCTATACCTATGACACGCGTGGCCGCGGCATCAATCCGGACCGGGGCGTGATCCTCAGCTTCAGCCCCGATATCGCCGGGCTGGGCGGCGACCGCCGCTGGGTGCGCCTGACCGGGCGCGCCGGGTATGAGCACCGCATCTTCAGCGGTGACGTCCTGCTGCGCGCCGAGGTCGAGGGCGGCATCGTCAGCCACCGCGGGCGCTCGCGCCTGGTGGAACGCTTTAGCCTGGACAGCGACCAGCTGCGCGGGTTCGAGCCTTATGGCATGGGGCCGCGCGGGTTTACCACCGATGGTGTCTATTCCGACGGTCTGGGCGGCAACCGCTTTGCCGTGATGCGGCTGGAGGCCGAATTCCCGCTGGGCCTGCCCCAGCAATACGGTCTCAGCGGCGGGGTCTTCTTCGATGCGGCCCGGCTGTGGGGCGTGGACAACGCCACCGCCAGTGTGGACGATTCGCGCAGCATTCGTGCCGTGGCCGGTGTGGCTTTGTTGTGGGATTCGCCCTTCGGCCCGCTGCGCTTCAACTTCTCGCACCCCATCCGGCGCGAATCCTTTGACCGGCCCCAGCGCTTTGACGTGACCATCGCGACACGGTTCTGATGCTGCGGCACCTGATGGCGGCACTACTGATCGGGGCGGCCGCGCTGGCTGCCCCGTCACCTGTTTCGGCCCAGCCCGGCGCCGGCCCCATCGCCATTCTGGATGAGGAACGCCTGCTGCGTGAATCGCGCCTGGGCCAGGACATCCTGGCCGGGATACGCGCGGCCGAAGAGGCGCTGGAACAGGAAAACACCGCGATTTCGGAACAACTGGCCGAGGAAGAGCGCGCCCTGACCGAGGCCCGCGCCAGCCTGACGCCAGAGGAATTCCGTGCCCGCGCCGATGCGTTCGACGCAAGGGTCGAGCAGATCCGTGCCGAACGGCGCGAGCGCAGCGAAGAACTGGCGCGGATGTCGGATGCCGAGGCGCAGCGCTTTTTCGAGGCCGCCTTTCCGGTTCTGGTAGAGCTGATGTCGGAAGAGGGGATCATCGCCATCCTGAAGCCCGAAGCGGTGATCCTGGCGCTGGATGCGATCGACATCACCACCCGCGCGATCGAACAGCTTGACGCTGCCTTCGACTGGCTGCCGGGCGGTGAGCAGGCGCCGGATGCCGATGTTCCTGCCGAGTGATGCACCCCTTCGCGCCCGGTCCCTGCACGCAGGGCCCGCATGCGGCCGGATTGCCCGCACGGGCCCCTGCCGGGGGCGCGGATGACACGAATTGATCCGCTTTCCATCCTGATGGGGCTGGCCTTTGCGCTGATGTGGTCCTCGGCCTTTACCTCGGCGCGGATGATCGTGCTGGACGCGCCGCCGCTTTATTCGCTGTCGCTGCGTTTCCTGCTGTCCGGTCTGATCGGTGTCGGCATCGCGCTGGCGCTGGGGCAAAGCTGGCGGCTGACCCCGGCGCAATGGTGGGCGACGGGGCTGTTCGGCCTGTGCCAGAACGCGCTTTATCTGGGCCTGAACTTCGTCGCCATGCAGTGGATCGAGGCCTCGGTGGCGGCGATCATCGCCTCGACCCTGCCGCTATGTGTGGCGCTGGCCGGGTGGCTGCTGCTGGGCGACCGGCTGCGCCCCGTGGCCATCGCCGGGCTGGTGGCCGGTTTTGCCGGCGTGGTGGTGATCATGGGTGCCCGTTGGGGCGGGGGGATCGACCCGCTGGGCCTGGCGCTGTGCGTGCTGGGCGTGCTGGCGCTGACGGTGGCCACTCTGTCGCTGCGCGGGGCGTCATCGGGCGGCAATGTGATGATGATCGTGGGGTTGCAGATGCTGATCGGCGCGGTGATCCTGCTGCCGCCCGCCATGGCCTTCGAGACCTTGCAGGTGACCTGGACACCGCGGCTGGTGCTGGCTTTCCTTTATACCACGCTGATCCCCGGCCTGGCCGCGACCTGGGTCTGGTTCCGGCTGGTGGGGCGGATCGGCATGGTGCGGGGCGCGGCCTTTCACTTTCTCAACCCGTTCTTCGGCGTGGCCATCGCCGCTCTCTTGCTGTCCGAGGGGCTGGGCCTGGGCGACCTGATCGGCGTGGCCATCATCATGGCCGGCATTCTGGCGGTGCAGCTGTCAAAGGCCGCGCCAGAGGCCACCGAGGCCGCACCCCCATCCCCGCCCTCTCCCCGCGCGGGGGGCGGGTGAGGGGTTATGCCCCGCCGCCAACCGGGTTCGTGCCGGCCTTGTAGGCGCTCCAGTCGGTGATGTCGGGGTAGAACTGCCGCCGCCAGGCCCGCACCCGCGGGTTCATCACGCGCCGCCACAGCGGTGGCACGGCGGCCAGCATCACCATTGTCGGATAGCCCAGCGGCAGTTGCGGGGCGTCCTTTGCTTCATAGGTCTGCAACAGCGGAAAGCGCCGGGCGGGTTTGTAATGGTGGTCGGAATGGCGTTGCAGATTGATCAGCAGCCAGTTCGACACCCGATGCGCCGCGTTCCAGCTGTGATGCGGCTTCACCGGCTCGTAGCGCCCGCTGCCCAGATGCCGGCGGGTCAGCCCGTAATGTTCCACATAGTTGGTCAGCTCCAGCAGCATCACGGCGATGAAGGCCTGCCAGAGGAACAGCCCCAGCCCCAGCCAGCCCCCCAGCGCCAGCGCCAGCGCCAGAAAAACCGCCTGCAGCGCGCTGTAGCGCCAGAAGGGGTTGGCGTGGTGCCAGACCGGCCGCCCCCGCCGCGCCAGCATCGCTGCCTCTGCCCGCCAGGCCGACCGCAGCGAGCCCGGCAGCACACGCGCGAAGAAGCGCCAGAAGCCCTCGTTGTAGCGCGCCGTGACGGCATCGCGCGGGGTGGCGACATGGGTGTGATGAACCAGCAGATGTTCGGACCGGAAATGCCCGTAAAGGACCGAGGCCATCAGCAGATCGCCAAGCCAGCGTTCCAGCCGGCTGCGCTGGTGCATCAGTTCATGCGCATAGGTGATGCCCACCCCGCCCGTGGCCAGCCCCACGCCGTAGAACAGGATCAAGAGCTCCCACCAGGCCAGCCCCCCGCGCACCGCCAGCGCGATGGTGGCGAAGATCACCACCAGTTGCACCGGCAGCCAGACCAGCGTCAGCGCGCGATACCAGTAAAGGTTCGCATCCGGCTGCATGGGGTCCGCGTTTTCCCGCCGCGGGCCGGTCAGCGCGTCCAGCAGCGTGATCGCCACCGTGGCGTAAAGCGGCGGCAGGGCCAGCCACCAGCCCCCCTGCACGGCCAGCAGCACCACCGGCAGAAAGATCAGCGAGATGGCAAAGGGCGCGGCATCCGCCGGCGTCGAAGGGACCGGGGCTGAGGGGGCAGGCGGGGGCTGGGGTGTGTCGGTCATGGCGGGCGCGGTTCCAAGGCTGCGTTGCATATAGCACAGCAGGGGCGTCTCGCCCAATGCGGCCCGTTGTCAGCCGCGTGTTGTTTATGTCTTCGTGTGATGCCCGGCCAGCAGCGCGTCCATCAGGTCCGGCTGCACGATCTCTATCCAGTAGCCGTCCGGGTCCTCGATAAAGGCGATCTCCTTCATCCCGCCTTCGCCCAGCCGTTTGCGAAAGGGCACGCCCAGCCGGTCGAACCGCGCGCAGGCGGCCGCGATATCCGGCACCGCGATGCAGATATGCCCGTAGCCCTTTGGCGCCTCGTTGCCGGAATGCATGGCGGTGTCGTCGCCTTCTGACCCCCAGTTATGGGTCAGTTCCAAGAGCCCCGCGCGGCTGAAGGTCTGCGCCAGCGAGCCGTCGGCCCGGTCCGCATGCCCGCCGGCCTGCAGGAAATAAAGGGAAAAGCGCGCCTCGTCGAAATCCAGCCGGGTGACCAGGCGCATGCCCAACACCTCGGTGTAAAAGGGCAGGCTGCGCGCGGGGTCCTTGATGCGCAGCATGGTATGGGTCAGCACATAGTCGGCGGTCTCGGGCTTTTGGGTGTCGTCGGCCATGGCGGGGGTCATCCTTTGCTGTCTCGTTCGTGCAGGACGGGCAGCGCCGCGTCCCAGCATTTGCGCATCACGGTGGGCAGGGCGGCGGGGTCGAAATCCGCGACAAACCGCCCGCGCGCCGGTCTGACCGAAAGCTGGGGGCGGGCGGTCATGACGTCAAGCTGCAGGTGGAAATGGGTAAAGGTGTGACGCACCGGCATCGGGGCCTGCACCCAGGTCGCGTCCAGCGGCGGGGCGGGGGCGGGCGGTTCCTGGGTCCAGTCGGTGCCGGGCCAGCCGGGCATGCCGCCCAGTAGCCCGCGCGGCGGGCGGGTCTCCAGCAGCACCGCGCCATCGCCGCGCTGCGCGACATAGGCGATGCCCCGGCGCAGGGGTT
>SKHK01000057.1 GCA_007117005.1 Paracoccaceae bacterium | reverse complement strand
CTGCACCTGTTCGAACTGAACCGCCAGGAGATCGAGGCCGGCATTCTGGACGGCAGCCTGGATATCGCGGTGGTGCTGACCTCCAACGTTGTCGATCCGGCGATTGCGACCGAGACCCTGCTGCGTTCCGAACGCCGGCTGTGGGTGGCGGCCGAGCACCCGCTGTTGAAGGCGCCGCAGGTCAGTCTCGCGGATGTGGCGCAGGAACCCTATGTCATGTTGACGGTCGACGAGGCCGAGGCCGCGGCGGCGAAATACTGGCAGCAGACGCCGTATCGCCCGCGCGTGCAGTTGCGCACCGCCTCGGTCGAGGCCGTGCGCTCGATGGTCGGCAACGGGCAGGGGGTGACGATCCTGTCGGACATGGTGCACCGGCCCTGGTCGCTGGAGGGGCGGCGCATCTTTACCATCACCCCCTCGGACCCGGTGTCGTCGATGAATGTGGGGCTGGCGCTGGCCGCCGGGCGGCAGATCACGCCGCAGATCGACGGGTTTCGCCATTATTTCCGTCAGTTCTACCGGCTGTCGGACCCGGTGCGCTTGCAGAATCCGGGCTGAACGGGTCTGCTTGGCGCGACGGGGCTACCGCGAAACGGCGGCAAGGGGGGCATGACGCATGGCATTTCGTTTCTGGCGCCGGGTGCGGCTGGCCCCGGGTGTGACGCTGAACCTGTCGAAATCCACCGCCTCGCTGTCACTGGGCCCGCGCGGGGCGAAATACACGATCAGCCCACGCGGCAATCGGGCGACGGCGGGTCTGCCGGGCACGGGGCTGTTCTACACCGTCCATGACCGCACCCGCGCCGGGGCCGCAGGGCCGGCACCGGCGCCGCGCGTGGCACAGCGTGACCGTCTGCGGCTGGGGTTTTTCCGCCGGCTGGTCACCCCGGCGGGCGAGCGGCGCTTCATCGACGGGATTCGCGCGTTGAACGACGGCGACCAGCCCGCCGCCCTGGCCGCGCTGGAAGAGGCCGCGCCCGATCTGCCCGATGCCGCCTGGATGGCCGGCATGATCCGCCTGCAACGCAATGCTCTGGACCGCGCCGAGGCCCATTTCCGGCGCGCGCTTGCCGGGCTCGATGCGCTGGGCACGCTTTAAGCGCGCTACGGCATCGCCGCGCAGGTCAGCCTGCCGGTGACGCCGGATATCGCCGCGCATGTCTTTCCGCGCGAACGCGGCACGCTGCTGGCGCTGGTGGAAATCGCCCAGGCGCAGGGGCGCCATGACCGGGCGCTGGAACATCTGGAACGCCTGCTGGCGCTGGATGCCGGCGACCCGGTGGTGGTGCTGTCCTTCGTCGAACTGGCACTGGATCAGGACGGGGCGGCGCAGGACGGGGCGCTGATGGACCGGGTGGTGCGGCTGACGGCGGGCTGGCAGAACGAAACGCCTGTCGATGCGGCGGTGCTGCTGTATCGCGCGCGGGCGCTGGCCGCGCTGGGCCTGTCGGCGGCGGCGATCGACGCGCTGACGCTGGCCTTGCGGCGCCGAAAGGACCGGCCGGCGGCGCTGCTGCACCAGATCCGCCATGACCGCGCCGTGCTTTACCATGACGACGGCCAGCGCGCTCGCGCCCGGCGCGAGTTCGAACGCCTGTACGCCGAGGCGCCGGATTTCGAGGGGCTGGCCGACAGGCTGGGCCTGTAAGCGGCGCCGCGCCCGTGGGGCAGGGCGGGGTGCCGGCAAGCGTGCTGCCACCCCCGCTGCCGTCCTGCCCTCTGGCCAAGCCCGGCCACCGCCGCTAGGTTCCTGTCCAACGCAGCCATCTTGACCGCGATCCATGTTGACCGCGACCCATGACAGGAGCCTTTTCATGAGCCTTGCGCCCATCGACTTCACCCCCGCCGACGCCGACGCGCTGAAGGAATTCGCGGGCCGCGTGGTGGCCTTTGCCGACACCGCCCCCGACAACGCGGCCCGCGGGCTGGACCGGCTGACCAAGGGCGCGGTGAAACGCGTGCTGGCCTCGGACGCCTGGGAAAAGCTGAAGCCGGGGCAGGGGATCGAGCTGGCTTTTCCCGCCGGGATGCAGGCGCGGGCGCTGCATCTGATCCGCCTGCCGCGCCGCGCCGGGGCAGAGGATCTGCGCAAGGCCGGCGCGCTTATCGGCGCCAGGCTGGACGAGGCCGGCGCGATGGTCCTGGCCGGCGCGCTGCGCGATCCCGCGCCGCTGGTCGAGGGGCTGGCCCTGCGCGCCTATCAGTTCGCCCGCCGGGCCGAGGCGCCCAAGGCCCCGGGCACCGTGACGCTGACCGGCACCGACCCCGACGCGATGCGCGATGCCTGCACCACCGCGCTGGCCCTGGCCGAGGCGGTGCATTTCACCCGTGATCTGGTCAACGAGCCCGCCAACATCCTGACCACCAGCGAATTCGCCGCCCGGCTGGAGGCGATGCGCGACATGGGGCTCACGGTCGAGGTGCTGGACGAGGCCGCGATGGAGCGTCTGGGCATGCGCGCGCTGCTCGCCGTGGGGCAGGGGTCCGAGAGCCCGTCAAAGACCGTGGTGATGCGCTGGAACGGCGGTGGCGAAGAGGCGCCGCTGGCGCTGGTCGGCAAGGGTGTGGTCTTCGATACCGGCGGCATCTCCATCAAGCCCGCGGCGGGGATGGAGGATATGGTGATGGACATGGGCGGCGCCGCCGTCGTCGCCGGCACCATGCGCGCGCTCGCCGCGCGAAAGGCAAAGGCGAATGTCGTCGGTCTGGTGGGGCTGGTCGAAAACATGCCCGACGGGCGCGCGCAGCGGCCGGGCGATGTGGTGACGTCCATGAAGGGCGACACGATCGAGGTGATCAACACCGATGCCGAGGGGCGGCTCGTGCTGGCCGATGTGCTGTGGTACGCGCAAGAGACCTTCCAGCCCGCCGCCGTGATCGACCTGGCCACGCTGACCGGGGCCATCATCATTGCACTGGGCAACGAGAACGCGGGCGTCTTTGCCAATGACGACGCGCTGGCCGATGCCTTTGTGAAAGCCGCCGGACAGGTGGGCGAGGGGGCCTGGCGCATGCCGCTGGGCGAGGCGTATGACAAGCTGATCAAGTCGCGCGTGGCGGACATGAAGAATGTCGGCGGGCGCGGCGCGGGCTCGGTCACGGCGGCGCAGTTCCTGGCCCGGTTCATCAAGGACGGCACCCCCTGGATGCATCTGGATATCGCCGGCGTGACGCTGCTTTCCTCTGACAGTGCGTTTGCGCCGAAGGGCGCCACCGGTTGGGGCGTGCGGGCCCTGGATGCGCTGGTGCGGGCGCGGTTCGAAGGCTAGGGCGCGCGGGCGTGGCCGTCGCGCGCTTCTACCACCTGACGCAGGACAGCCCCGAGGGGTTGTTGCCGCTCTTGATCGGCAAGGCGCGCGAGATCGGCCTGACCGTCGCGCTGCGCGGCATGTCGCAGGCGCGGATGGAGGCGCTGGATCAGGCGCTGTGGCGGCTGGAGGGGTTCCTGCCGCACGGGATGTCGGGCGGGCCGCATGATGCCGACCAGCCGGTGCTGCTGGTCTGGGACGCGCGCCCCGCGCCGGACCTGCCCAACCGCCCGGGCTGCCTGATCACGCTGGACGCCGCCCCGGTCGACCCGGCCGAGGCCGGCGCGCTGGACCGGCTTTGCGTGCTGTTCGACGGCAATGACCCCGCGGCGGTCCAGGCCGCGCGCGATCAGTGGAAGGGGCTGACGGCGGGCGGCGTCTCGGCCGAGTACTGGCGCCGGGACGGGCCGCGCTGGGCCTGCGCGGCGCGGCATCCAAAAGAGGCGGCATCCGAAAAAGACGGGGGTGGGCGATGAGCGGGCAGGCAACAGGCGGGCAGGCGACAGGCGGGCAGGCGACAGGCGGGCAGG
>SKHK01000003.1 GCA_007117005.1 Paracoccaceae bacterium | reverse complement strand
GGTGCCGCCCTTGGCAACCTGACATTGCCCCCACTGCGGCAAGCGCATAGGTATGCGCGGCAAGACGGAGGCAGGCATGACAGACCGAACGCCCGCGCGCAGCCCGGTGGTTCTGTGCATCCTTGACGGCTGGGGCCTGAACAGCACCACCGAAGGCAATGCCGTCGCTCAGGCACGCACGCCGCATTTCGACCGCGTGATGGCCACCTGCCCGCAGGCGACGCTGATCACCCACGGCCCCGATGTGGGCCTGCCCCGCGGCCAGATGGGCAATTCCGAGGTCGGCCATACCAATATCGGTGCGGGCCGGGTGGTAGCGATGGATCTGGGCCAGATCGACCTGGCGATCGAGGATGGCAGCTTTGCCGCCAACCCCGCACTGGGCGAATTCATCGCCCGGCTGCGGCGCACGGGTGGCACGGCGCATGTTTTCGGCCTTGTCTCTGACGGTGGCGTGCACGGCCATATCACTCATATGAAGGCCGCGCTGGCAGCGCTCGCCGATGCCGGCGTGCCGGTCGCCGTTCACGCAATCACCGACGGGCGCGATGTCGCCCCCCGCTCGGCCGACGGGTTTATCGCCGATCTGGCCGCCGACCTGCCGCCGGGTGTACGAATCGCCACCGTGATTGGCCGCTACTGGGCAATGGACCGCGATACCCGCTGGGACCGGGTGGAACGCGCCCATGCCGCCATCGTGCACGGCCGTGGCGAGGTCGCGCCGGACGCACAGGCCGCCGTCGCACAGGCCTATGCGCGGGGCGAAAGCGACGAATTCATTGCGCCCACCGTGATCGGCGGCCATGCCGGCGCGCAGGGTGGCGACGGGTTCTTTTGTCTGAATTTCCGCGCTGACCGCGCGCGAGAGATCCTGGCAGCCCTCGGCGCGCCGTCCTTTGCCGGCTTCGATACCGGACGAAAGATCGACTGGGCCATGATGCTTGGCATGGTGGACTATTCGCAGGCCCATAATGCCTTCATGAAGACGGCCTTTCCAAAGCGGGTGATCGACAACACGCTGGGTGCCTGGGTTGCCCGCAAGGGGCTGCGCCAGTTCCGCCTGGCCGAGACCGAGAAATACCCGCATGTGACATTCTTCCTGAATGGCGGGCGGGAGGACGCAGAGCCGGGCGAGGACCGTTTCATGCCGCCCTCGCCCAAGGTGGCGACCTATGACACGGCGCCGGAAATGGCCGCGGCGGCGGTGACCGAGCGGCTGGTCGCGGCGATCGGGCAGAGCTATGACCTGATCGTGGTGAACTACGCCAACCCCGACATGGTCGGCCATACCGGCGATCTGGCCGCTGCCATCCGCGCCTGCGAGGCGGTGGACGATGGCCTGGGCCAGGCGCTGATGGCGCTGGAACAGGCGGGCGGGGCGATGCTGCTGACCGCCGATCACGGCAATGCCGAACAGATGATCGACCCGGTCACCGGCGGGCCGCATACCGCGCATACCACCAACCCGGTGCCGGTGGCCCTGATCGGCGGCCCGCCCGGCGCGCGGCTTGGCAACGGCCGGCTGGCGGATGTGGCGCCCACCGTGCTGGCACTGATGGGCCTGCCGAAACCGCCGGAAATGACCGGCGAAAGCCTCTTGCGGACATGACCCGCGCCCGCCGCCCCAGCCTTCTTCCAGCGGCCCTCACACTGACCCTCGCACTGGGCCTTGCACTGGCGCCGGCCCCGCCCGCGGGTGCCGAACAGCCGTCACAGACGGCCGAGAGCGCCCGCATCGCGGCGCTGTCGCTGCTTGATGCCATCGACGGGATGGCCGAGGCCGAGCGCGCGCGCGACCGCATCGCCGCCCTGACCGAAACGATCCGCGCGCATGAGGCCGGGCTGTCGGCCCTGCGCGCCGGCCTGCGCGATGTCAGCCTGCGCGAAACCGCGATCCGCCGGCAGTTCGTGCAGGAAAGCGCCGCGCTGTCGCGCGTGCTGGGCGCGATGATGGCGATCGAAAGCATCGACCCGCCGGCGCTGATGATGCACCCCGAGGGCCCGCTGGCCGCTGCACGCGCCGGCATGATGCTGGCCGACCTTGCCCCTGCCATGCAGGCCGAGGCCGACCGGATCGGTGCCATGCTGGCCGAACTGGAAAGCCTGCAGGCGCTGCAATCGACCGCGCTGGACACCCTGAATGCGGGGCTGGAAAGCCTGCAGGGCGCGCGCATCGCGCTGTCGCAGGCCGTGGCGGACCGGCGCGACCTGCCCGCGAACCTGTCGGCGGATGAGGAGCGGATGCTGGCGCTTCTGGCCTCTGTCGAGACGCTGGAGGCCTTTGCGCTGGCGCTCGATGACCGGGCCGACCGCGGTGCCGCCCCGGATGATGGTCAGGCGGCACCCGGCTTCACCGACGCGCGCGGCGCGTTGCCCCTGCCGGTGCGCGGCCAGCTTTTGCGCGCAGCGGGCGAGGCCGACGCCGCCGGTATCGCCCGGCCGGGCCTGACGCTTGCCACCGAGCCGGGCGCGTTGGTGCAGGCGCCCTGGGCGGCGACGGTGCGCTATCGCGGGCCGCTTCTGGACTACGAAAACGTGATCTTGATCGAACCGGCGCCGGGCTATCTGATGGTGGCGGCGGGCCTGGGGTCGGTCTTTCCCCGGGTCGGGGATGTCGTCGCCGCGGGCGCGGCGCTGGGCATGATGCCCGGCGCGGTGACCGGCGAGGCGGAATTCGCGACACAGTTCGCAACACAAGGGGACAGCCCGGTCAATCGCAGCGAAACGCTTTATCTTGAACTGCGCGAGGGCGGTCAGGCCATTGACCCGGGCGCCTGGTTCGATTTGACTGGGACCGAACAGCCGGGCCGGTGACAGGGCACTGACGGGCCAGGAAAGCCGACACGCCACGCGCCGCAAACGGCAAGACATACTCACCGCCTGCAAAGGGCAGCATTCAGCGGAACAGGACAGGATCATGCGTAAATTCCTTATGGCTGCCCTTGCGGGCGTTCTGGGCGGGGCGCTGGTCAGCACGCAGCTTGCCGCACCGCTGATCGCGCAGGAAAGTGACCGCAACCGCTCGGTCTACGAACAGCTTGACCTGTTCGGCGACGTGTTCGAACGCATCCGCGCGCAATACGTCACCGAGGTGGAAACCGGCGACCTGATCCGCGCCGCCATCAACGGCATGCTCAGCTCGCTCGATCCTCATTCCAGCTTCCTCGCCCCCGATGATTTCGAGGATCTGCGCGTGCAGACCCGCGGTGCCTTTGGAGGACTGGGCATAGAGATCAGCCAGCAGGACGGCGTGGTCCGGGTCATCGCCCCCATCGACGACACCCCGGCCTATGAGGCCGGTGTGCAGGCCGGTGACCTGATCACCCATGCCGACGGCGAATCACTGATGGGCATGACCCTGCCGGATGTGCTGGACATGCTGCGCGGCCCCATCGGGTCAGAGATCGTCATCACCGTGGTGCGTGACGGGGTCAGCGAACCCTTCGATCTGTCCATCATCCGCGACACCATCCGCATCCAGGCAGTGCGCACCCGCATCGAGGGCGATATCGTGGTGCTGCGGCTGACCACGTTCAACGAACAGACCTATCCGAACCTGGTCTCGGGCCTTCAGGATGCCATCGAGGAACTGGGCGGGCTGGACAACCTGCGCGGCGTGGTGCTGGACATGCGCAACAACCCGGGCGGGTTGCTGAACCAGGCCATCCGCGTGACCGACGCCTTTCTGGATCAGGGCGAGATCGTATCCACCCGCGGGCGCGCCGAGGGCGAGGGCGAGCGTTACAACGCCACGCCGGGCGACCTGATAGAGGGGCGGCCGCTGGTGGTGCTGATCAATGGCGGCTCGGCCTCGGCGTCAGAGATCGTGGCGGGTGCGCTGCAGGACCACCGGCGCGCGGCCATCGTCGGCACACGCAGCTTCGGCAAGGGGTCGGTGCAATCGCTGATCCCGCTGCGCGGCGACGGGGCGATGCGGCTGACCACGTCGCTTTACTACACGCCCTCGGGCCGATCGATCCAGGCGCTGGGCGTCTCGCCCGATATCGTCGTGCCGCAACCCCCGCGCGCCGAAGCGGCGCCGGATGAAGACGCCGCCCCCGCCCGGCCCATGCGGACCGAGGCCACGCTGCGCGGTGCCCTCGGCGCCGACACGATCTCTGACGACGAGCGGCGCATGATGGAAGAGGAAGAACGCACGGCGGAAGAGGCGGAACGCCTGCGGCGGGACGACTATCAGCTTGCCTCGGCCCTGGATATCCTGCGCGGCATCTCTGTGCTGAACGGTCGATAGATGCGCGGGTGACGGCCATGCCCCGCGGTTCCTCGACGCCGCCACCGACCGGCACCGGCGACCCGCTCGCCGGGCTGCCATGGCGCCCCTGCGTGGGTGTGACGCTGATCAACCGTGACGGGCTGGTCTTTGCCGCCCAGCGCATCGACAGCGACACGCCCGCCTGGCAGATGCCGCAAGGCGGGATCGACCGGGGCGAGACCCCGCAGGACGCCGCCCTGCGCGAATTGCAGGAGGAAACCGGCGTCGCACCCGGCCGGGTGGAGTTGTTGGCCGAAACACCGGACTGGCTGCGCTACGACCTGCCCGCCGATCTGGTGCCCCGCCTGTGGGGCGGGCGGTTCCGGGGGCAGCAGCAGCGCTGGTTCCTGATGCGCTTTCTGGGCGCGGATAGCGAGATCGACATCCATGACCGCGCGCATCCTGAATTCAGTGCCTGGCGCTGGATGACCGCCGACGCGGTGCTGGCCAGCATCGTGCCCTTCAAGCGCGGGCTTTACGAACAGGTCATCACCACATTCCGGCCCTGGCTGCGTTGAGGCGCGCAAAGGCCTGTTCACCGCGCTGCCGGGGTTGCCACCACCCCCCTTGCAGGACATAACCGCCGCAATGGCAGGTATGGCCTGCCGAAAGCGCCGGAGTTTTCAGCAAAGTGAAAATGGGCATCGCCATGCTGGTGTTGGGCTATGTGCTCAGCCAGTTCTATCGCGCCTTTCTGGCCGTGCTGGCGCCTGTGCTGGGGCGCGAGATCGGCGCGGGGCCGGATGACCTGGCGCTGTCCTCGGGGCTGTGGTTCCTGGCCTTCGCACTGATGCAGCTTCCCGTCGGCTGGGCGCTGGACACGCTGGGGCCACGGCGCACGGCATCATGGATGCTGGGGCTGGCCGGCGGCGGCGGGGCGCTGGTCTTTGCCTTTGCGCAGGCGCCCTGGCACATTCACGTGGCGATGATCCTGATCGGCATCGGCTGCGCGCCGGTGCTGATGGCAGCCTATTACATCTTCGGGCGCACCTATTCGGCGGCGATCTTCGCCACACTGGCGGGGGCGATCATCGGCTTCGGCTCGCTGGGCAATATCGCCGGGGCCTGGCCGCTGGCCTGGGCGGCCGAAACCTTTGGTTGGCGCGAAACGGTGCTGGTGCTGGGCGCGCTGACCCTGGCCAACGGCGCGGCGATGCTGGCCCTGGTCCAGGACCCACCGCCGGCCCAGGGCGACGCGACGGGCGGGCGCGGTTCACTGCTCGATGTGCTGCGCATTCCGGCCATCTGGCTGATCCTGCCCCTGCTGCTGGTCAACTATGCCCCCATCGGCGCGCTGCGCGGGCTGTGGGTCGGGCCCTATTACGACCGCGTTTTTGGCGCCAGCACGCTTCAGATCGGCCATGCCACGCTGGTCGTGGCCTTTGCCATGGTGCTGGGCGCCTTTGCCTATGGCCCGGCGGACCGGATATTCGGCACGCGCAAATGGGTGGTGCTGACGGGCAATGTGCTGGGGGGCATGGCGCTGCTGGCGCTTTGGGTCTGGCCGGCGGCGGGGTTCTGGCCCTCGCTGGCCATGCTCAGCGTCGTGGCTTTTCTGGGCGTATCATATCCGCTGATCATGGCGCATGGGCGCAGCTTCTTTCCGCCGCACCTGCTGGGCCGAGGGGTGACGCTGCTGAACATGTTCTCCATCGGCGGCGTGGGTGTCTTCCAGGTCGCCTCGCGCCGGGTGTACGAGGCCGCGCCCGCCACCCCGCCCGAAGCCGCCTATGCGGCGATCTTCCTGTTCTTCGGACTGTTCCTGCTGGCCGGTTGCGTGATCTATGCCTTTTCGCAGGACCGGTTGGACTAAGGCAGGCCGGGATCAGCGCGGCACCAGCATGACCGGGCCGGGCGCGGGAGCCCCCCTTTCCGCGCTCGTGTCAGCGTCGCTCTGGTGTGGGGGGCAAGGGGCGACGGCCATTCGGGGTCAGCAGCCAGGCCGCATCGCCCTCGATCACCACGGCCGAGACCGGGCCACCATAGGCCGCACTGCTGTCGATGTTCAGCCGGTTGCCGTAATGGCGCGGCGCCTTGATCGCGGTATGACCATGGACCACCAGCCACGGATGCCCGCCCGCGAAATCCAGAAAATCATGCCGGATCCAGATCAGGTCGGTCTCGCTCTGCGCTGGCAGCGCGACACCCGGCCTGATCCCCGCATGCACGAACAGCGCCCCGCCATGGGTGAAACGTGCCGGCAGCGCGTCCAGATAATCCCTGTGCGCGCGCGGCACGGCAGACTGCGCATCGGCATGAACCGCCGCTACCGGCCGGTCCGCAGGCGCATGCACACCGTAAGAGGCCAGCGTCCCGGCCCCGCCGATACGCGGGTGCAGCCAGCTGTATTCCGCCCGCAGGCCCGGGTCATTCACCTGCGGATCGTTCAGAAACTGCACGAACATCCGGTCATGATTGCCCTTCAGCACCACCCAGGGCTGCCCTGCCTGCTGCCCGTCCATCAGATGCGCAATGACCCCCGCGCTGTCCGGCCCCCGGTCCACCAGATCGCCGACATGAACCAGCGGCGCGTCCCGGTCGCCGGTGGTCTCCCTGTCGGCCGCGACCAGCGCCTGCGCGGCCAAGAGCAGGTCCAGATGGCCGTGAATGTCACCGATCGCATAGGCGCGCATGAAACCCTCGCTCTTGCTGGCCCAATCCCTTACCGCCCGGCCGGCCAAAGGTCCATGCGGGCGCACCAACGCAAAAGGGGCGCACCCGCCGGCACGCCCCCTTGTTTTCACAATGCCGCTGGCTTGATCAGTCGGGGATCTCGCCGGTCATCCCTTCGACATAGAAACCCATGCCCAGCAGATCGCCATCCGGCGCCACCTCGCCCTCGGCCAGCCAAGGCGTGCCGTCCTGGCGGTTGATCGGCCCGGTGAACGGGTGATAGTCGCCCGCCGCGATTTCGGCGATCATCCCTTCGGCCTCGGCGCGCACGTCATCGGGGATGCGCGCATGCAGCGGTGCCATGCCGACCATGCCCTCGCCGATGCCGTACCAGGTGTCGCGCGCCTCCCATTCGCCGTCCAGGCGGGCCTGGATGCGTTCGATGTAATAGGGCGCCCACTGGTTGATGATCGCGGTCAGATGCACATCCGGCGCCGCCGCGCTCATGTCGGCGGCCTGGCCAAAGGCCAGCACGCCGCGTTCCTGCGCAATGCGGATGGCGCCGGTGGAATCGGTGTGCTGCATGATCACATCGGCGCCCTGTTCGATCAGCGCCTCGGCAGCGGCGGCCTCTTGCGCGGGGTCGAACCAGCTGTAGACCCAGACCACGCGGAACTGCACATCCGGATTGGCCGCGCGGGCGTGAAGAAAGGCCGAATTGATGCCCATCACCACTTCCGGAATGGGGAAGGAGGCGATGTAGCCCACGGTATTCGTTTCCGTCATCCGCCCGGCGATATGACCGATCACCGCGCGCCCCTCGTAGAACCGCGCGTTGTACAGGCTGACATTGGGCTCTTCCTGCATGAAGCCGGTGGCATGTTCGAAGGCCACATCGGGGAAGCGGGCAGCCACGGCGTTCACATCAGGACCATAGCCGAAGGTGGTGGCAAAGATCATGTCGATGCCCGACAGCGCCATCTGGGTCATCACCCGCTCGGCATCGGCACCATAGGGCACGCTTTCGACAAAGCTGGTCTCGATCCGGCCCTCGAAATGGGCTTCGGCCGTCTGGCGGGCCTGATCATGGATGAAGGTCCAGCCCTGATCGCCCACCGGGCCGATATAGACGAAGCCCACGCGCAGCGGGTCATCGGCCAGCGCCACGGTGCCCAGTCCGGTGCTCAGGCCCAGCGCCAGCGCGGTGCCGGCAAGCAGTTGTCTGCGGTTCATATGGTCTTTCTCCCCAGGTTGACGGCAGGCGATGCGCCCGCCGGAAAGGCGATGTCAGCCCGCCGCATGGAACGGACGGCCCAGCGAGCCCGGCGCGGACAGCGTCCGCCGCGCCCGGCCCGACGACATGATGACAAGGACGACAATAGTCACCAGATACGGCGCCATGGCAAGGTATTCGACCGGGATGCGCCAGCCCGCTGCCTGCAGGGTAAGCTGCAGGGTCACGATACCGCCGAAAAGATAGGCGCCCAGCAAGGCCCGCCAGGGCCGCCAGGCGGCGAAGACCACCAGCGCCAGCGCGATCCAGCCGGCGCCGGCGGTCATGCCCTCGGTCCATTGCGGCACGCGAATAAGGCTGAGATACGCGCCGCCCAGCCCCGCGCAGGCCCCGCCAAAAGCAATGGCCGCCACCCGCACCAGCCGCACGCGATAGCCCAGCGCATGGGCCGCGTCATGGTTCTCGCCCACCGCGCGCAGGATGCGGCCGGCGCGGCTGTAGCGCAAAAACCACCACACCGCGGCCACGATGATCAGCGAGACATAGACCAGCGGGTCATGGCGAAACAGGATCGGCCCCAGCACCGGGATATCGGCCAGCGGGCCGAAATCCATGCGCGGCGTGCGCGGCGGCGACACCCCGCTGTAGCCCTGCCCCAGCAGCGCCGAAAACCCCAGCCCGAAGAGCGTCAGCGCCAGCCCCGTGGCCACCTGATTGGCCATCAGATATTGTGTAAGCAGGGCAAAGATCAGCGCCAGACCCGCGCCGCCCGCCACCGCCGCCAGCATGCCCAGATAGGGGTTGCCCGTGGCGACCGCAAAGGCAAAGCCGGTCACCGCGCCGGTGATCATCATTCCCTCGACGCCCAGGTTCAGCACGCCCGCCTTTTCGACCACCAGTTCCCCGATGGCGGCCAGCAAGATCGGCGTCGCCGCCACCATCAGCGCCGCCGCCAGCACCACAGGGTTGATCGAGGACAGGTCCATCGAGGCGATCATGGCGTCACCTCGCGCGCCGTCAGCCGGATGCGGTAATTCGACAGCATATCCAGCGCCAGCAGAAAGAACAGCAGCATCCCCTGAAACACCTGGATAGCGGCCGAGGGCAAACCCAGCGTGAATTGCGCCAACTCGCCGCCGATATAGGTCAGCGCCATCAGGAACCCGGCCAGCACGATGCCCACCGGGTGCAGCCGGCCCAGAAAGGCCACGATGATGGCGACAAAGCCGTAGCCCGCGTTGAAATCGATGGTGATCATGCGCGCGGGGCCTGTCACCTCGAACATGCCCGCCATACCCGCCATCAGGCCGGAAAGCCCCAGGCAGAAGATCACCAGCCGCGCCGGGGCGACGCCGGCAAACCGCGCGGCGCGCGGGGCCTGCCCGGCCAGTTGCACCTGAAAGCCCAGCATGTGCCGGTGCAGCAGGATATAGCCGAAGATCACCGCGATGATTGCCGCCACCACGCCCCAATGCATGCCGGTATTGGGGATCAGTTCCAGATTGGCGGCCTCGGGGAAACGCGAAAGGTTGCGCGAGCCGGGAAAGCCCGCGCCTTCGGGGTTGCGCAGCCAGCCCAGCGCCGCTGCCGCCAGCAGCTTTTCGGCGACATAGACCAGCAGCAGCGAGACCAGGATCTCGTTGGTGTTGAACCGCGTCTTCAGGATGGCCGGGATCATCGCCCAGACAAAGCCCCCGGCAGCGCCCGCGGCGATCATCAACGGAAACAGCCACCAGCGCGAGGGCGCGCTGTCCATGGTGAATTCCAGCCCCAGAAAGCGGGCATCGACAGGGCCGGCGGGAAAGAAGGCCAGCGCCACCGCAGCGGCGCATAGCGCGCCGATGATATACTGCCCCTCGGCGCCGATATTCCAGATATTGGCGCGAAAGCCGATGGCCAGCCCGATGGCGATCAGGATCAGTGGCGCGGCCTTGACCAGCAGTTGCGGGCGCGAAAAAGCGGCGAATTGCTGGCTGAACAGCGGGTCCCAGAAGATCAACCGGATCGCCGCCACCGGGTCCTTGCCCAGCGCAGCAAAGAGCACGCCGCCGGCCAGCATGGTCAGCACCACCGCCAGAACCGGCGCCGCCCAGACCCAGGTGCGCGAAGGCTGCGGGCGGCGCTCAAGCCTCAGCATGCACAACCCCCGAACGTGCCTGGGCCAATGTTTCGGCGGCATTGTCGGCCGCAACCTCCATATCACCCGCGCCGCCCAGCATCAGCCCCACCTGCTCCATGCTCAGCCCCGCCACGGCGCGCGGCGCGCTCAGCCGCCCGGCATTGAGCGCGCAGAAACGGTCCGCCACGGCCAAGAGCTCGTCCAGGTCCTGGCTGATGACCACCACCGCCGCGCCATTCTGCGCCAGGTCCATCAGCGCCTGACGGATGGCCGCCGCAGCGGCGGCATCGACGCCCCATGTGGGCTGGTTGACCACCAGCACGCGCGGGCGCTGCATGATTTCCCGCCCGATGACGAATTTCTGCAGGTTGCCCCCCGAAAGCGCCCGCGCCGTCACATCCGGCCCCGGCGTGCGCACATCGAAACGCCGGATCACCTGCTCGGCAAAGCCGCGCGCGCGGGTCCAGTCGATGAAACCGCCGCGGACCAGCCCCTCACGCTGCGCGCCGGTCATCAGGGCATTCTCGGTCAGGCTCATGTCCGGCGCGGCGGCGTGGCCCAGCCGTTCCTCCGGCGCGCAAAGCAGGCCCAGCGCGCGGCGGGTGTTGGGGCCGGCACGCCCCAGCGGCCGGCCTTCAAGCGTGATCGCCCCGTTCCGCGCCCGCATCTCGCCCGAAAGCGCGGCCAGCAATTCGTCCTGCCCGTTGCCTGCAACCCCGCCGATGCCCAGAATCTCGCCCGCCTGCACGGCAAAACTCACATCCTTCAGGCTGGTGCCAAAGGCAGAGGGCGCGCGCAGGTTCAGCCCCTCAACCTGCAGCAACACCGCCCCTTCGGCCCGCCCGGCGCGTTCGGGCGGCTGCAGCGCGGTGCCGACCATCATCTCGGCCAGGTCACGCGCGCTGCTCTGGCGCGGGTCGCAACTGGCGACCAGTTTGCCGCGCCGCAGGATGGTGGCAGTCTCGCACAGCGCGCGGATCTCATCCAGCTTATGCGAGATGTAAAGGATCGACCGCCCCTCGCCCCGCAGCTTGCGCAGGGTCTGGAACAGGATTTCCACCTCCTGCGGGGTCAGCACCGAGGTCGGCTCGTCCATGATCAGCAGCTGCGGATTCTGCAGCAGGCAACGGATGATCTCTACCCGCTGACGCTCGCCCGCCGACAGGTCGCCGACCAGCCGGTGCGGGTCCAGCGGCAGGCCGTAATCCGTGGAGACCTGCGCGATATTCGCGGCAAGCTGGCGAATGGGCGGCGGGCTGTCCATGCCCAGCGCCACGTTTTCGGCCACGTCCATGGCGTCGAACAGGCTGAAATGCTGGAACACCATGGCCACGCCGGTGGCGCGCGCCTCATGCGGGGCGGCCGGTGCGTAGGGGGCGCCGCGCCACAGCATCCGGCCCGCATCCGGGCGGATCAGCCCGTAAATCGCCTTGACCAGGGTGGATTTGCCCGCGCCATTTTCGCCCAGCAGCGCGTGAATCTCGCCCTCGCCAATGGCGAAAGAGACATCCTGATTGGCTATCACGCCGGGATAGGTCTTCGTCAGGCCCTCGATGGCCAGAAGCGGCATGCTCATCGGGCGCTCACTTATCCCCGCCTGTTCTGCGCCCCGGGTTTAGCGCGATGCATCCCCCCGGCGCAATGGCCCGCAGGGCACCGGGGCCCGGCCAGCCGGCAGCGGCGCCACGGATGCAAAGGAATTGGGCAAAGGCAGCAGCGCCACGCCGCGCCATTCTTGCGCCCGGCCGGTGCAGCGGTCATCATGGCGGCATGACCCAGCCCCGTTTCATCCACCTGCGCACGCATAGCGAATATTCCCTGCTGGAAGGCGCCCTGCCGCTGAAGCAGATGATCAAGCTTTGCGCCGAGCGACAGATGCCCGCCGTCGCGCTGACCGACACCAACAACCTGTTCGCCGCGCTGGAATTTTCCACCCTAACGGTCGGTGCGGGGGTGCAGCCGATCGTGGGCTGCCAGATCGACGTGATGCTGCCCGCGGCCCAGCCCGGCGACCGCCCCCCCGCGCCCGCGCCGGTGGTGCTGCTGGCGCAGTCAGAGGCCGGCTATCTGAACCTGATGCAGCTCAATTCCCGGCTGTACCTGCGCCAGGGCAACGCGCCCCTGCATGTCACTTTGCAGGACCTGACCGCCCATGCCGAGGGGCTGATCTGCCTGACCGGCGGGCCGGACGGGCTGCCGGGCCGGCTGGTGCAGGCCGGGCAGGCGGCGCGCGCCGAATCGGTGCTGCGTGACCTGATCGCCGCCTTTCCGAACCGGCTTTATGTGGAACTGCAGCGCCATCCCGGCGAGGAAGGCACCCGTCCCGAGGGCGAGACCGCCACCGAACGCTGGTTCGTGGAAACCGCCTATGCGCTGGACCTGCCGCTGGTCGCCACCAACGATGTGCAATTCCCCGCGCCCCAGATGTACGAGGCCCATGACGCGCTGTTGTGCATCCGCGACGGCGCCTATGTCGATCAGGCCGAACCCCGCCACCGCGTCACGCCCGCGCATTACCTGAAGACCGAGGCCGAGATGGCCGCGCTTTTCGCTGACCTGCCCGAGGCGCTGGAAAACACGGTCGAGATCGCCCGCCGCTGTGCCTTTCGGGTCAGAAAACACGCCCCCATCCTGCCCCGCTTTGCCGAGGACGAGGTGCAGGAACTGCGGCGCCAGGCACGCGAGGGGCTGGCGGCGCGGCTGGCTGTCATTCCCCATGCGGCCAGCGTGGAGGACTATGAAAAGCGCCTGGATTTCGAGCTGGGCATCATCGAGCAGATGGGCTTTCCCGGCTATTTCCTGATCGTCGCCGATTTCATCAAATGGGCAAAGGAACAGAACATCCCGGTGGGGCCCGGGCGCGGTTCCGGCGCGGGTTCTCTGGTCGCCTATGCACTGACCATCACCGACCTGGACCCGCTGCGCTATTCGCTGCTGTTCGAGCGTTTCCTGAATCCCGAGCGGGTCAGCATGCCGGATTTCGACATCGACTTCTGCATGGATCGGCGCGAGGAAGTCATTCAATACGTTCAGGAA
Source organism: Paracoccaceae bacterium (assembly GCA_007117005.1). GTDB lineage: Bacteria > Pseudomonadota > Alphaproteobacteria > Rhodobacterales > Rhodobacteraceae > Pararhodobacter. Next base: position 473 of record SKHK01000003.1, on the reverse strand, counting down.
AAATACGGGCGCGAGAAGGTGGGCCAGATCATCACCTTCGGCGCGCTGCTGTCAAAGGCGGCGGTGCGCGATGTGGGGCGCGTGCTGCAACTGCCCTATGGCCAGGTCGACCGGCTGTCAAAGATGATCCCGGTAGAGGGGGTAAAACCCGTCTCTGTCACCAAGGCGCTGGCCGATGAACCCCGCCTGCGCGAAGCCGCGCGCGAGGAAGTGGTCGGCCGCCTGCTGGACTATGCCGCGAAGGTCGAAGGGCTGTTGCGCAATGCCTCCACCCATGCCGCGGGGGTGGTGATCGGCGACCGCCCGCTGGATGAGTTGGTCCCGCTTTACCGCGATCCGCGCCCGGACATGGCCGCCACCCAGTTCAACATGAAATGGGTCGAGGCCGCGGGACTGGTGAAATTCGACTTTCTGGGCCTGAAGACCCTGACGGTGATCCAGAACGCCATCGATCTGTTGAAACTGCGCGGCGT